>CAZURU010000017.1:1020-27217 GCA_964623585.1 uncultured bacterium | reverse complement strand
GCATAATCCAGAAAAGTTCTATCAAGCTGCAAATCACAAAAATCACATAGAGGTGGAAGGACTTCATCAGGTTTTGATGTAAGTTCCTCAAACCTCACCGGATATATACAATCTGAAGTAATATCTAATAACCGTAGTCCTTCGCGCATTGTTACCATCCATTCAACAGCAGCTCTGTCCAAGTGCTGTTCAAAATCTCTCTTTTCTGTAATTATATCTTTTAAATCATCGTCAGGAGCAATCAACTGTTCTACTAATAATCTCCATTTACGGTTATCTACTCCCCACCAATCATGTGTTTCACCCTTCACTTGGATCCCGAGTCGTTTGGACCATGCAGCTATGGATTGACACGTATCCCATCCATTTCGAATGAGGAAAATGAACTTTGCATCAGGAAACAGTGTTTGTACAAAACCGATTCTAAAAATCAATTCAGGATATTTGTCAACGATTCTATGTGCGCGTGTTGTAGACAAGTAAGCACCAAAGAGTTGTTTCGCGCTTTGACACATTTCGTCTGTAACGTCTTTTGAAGAAAGTCTATAAACACCTTCAATATCACTATAACTGCCGATGATATCCTCTCTTGGATGAATCGTGTGCCACAGTGCCTTAGGTTCATTTAGGTAACCGACATCACGATGCATTGAGAGAACCGTGCCAAGGACTGTTGTTCCACTCCGTCCTGTTCCTATGATAAAAATTGGCTTTTTTACGGGTCTGAATTTTCTTTTACTGGTTGCGATCCTTCTCAAGAAGGAGAGAACAAGCGGATTTATCCAACGTCCTTTAGTTGTTGCAGGTCGTCCTTCAAAGAAGAAGTAGCTAATCAAACGAGGGAAAACTTTCTTTGGACGTGTTCTGATGTAGTCTTTATTTAGCTGCGCAATCATGTCTTAAATGTGAGCATGTCTTATATGTGAGAATGTGTCAAAATCATAAGTTGAATTATCATAAACGTCTTTTTAACGTTTCACGGATATTTTTGATACGGTTCAGGTTAAAAAGAAAAGCCCCAATTGATTTTAGTGGAAATGAGACTATATTCAAGAGAAGACAGAAAATACTCGGTTGGATCATGACCGGTTCATAGTTGTGTTTTTTCATTAATGAACCGTTTACTTTTTGACTGATATAGAGTTCGGACGAATTGAGTTTACCTTCTTTCCTGTTCTTATCATGCCAGTTTCCCGCACGGTTGGGGTTTATTCCGAGGTTATCAGGTGTATCTGCGTTTACAGAAGACCCTACCTGAGGCACTTTGAGTAAGGATTGACAGTAATCAATACCTACAAAATCACAGATACGGGCAACCGTGTCTTCAGGAGAAGCAAGGAGTTTTTCAAAATAGATAGATATGACATTGTCATGTTCCGAGAATTTATCAGCGGCGGAAACTGCGGTCTGCCAAATTCTACTAATTGTAATTGGATGGTAGTTCAACCAATCTCGAAAACTTTCTTTTAAAGGTAAGTTTGTGCCGCCGAGAAAACGGCGTTTCCATTTCCGTTTTTTTGACAATAGCACATCACGCGGGTCACGAATCATGTTAATTATTTTCACATGAGAATAGGACTTGAGTATCTCATCAATATAGAATACATTGCGTGGTGTTTGGTCACACGGTATAGAATACCCGTTCCGCGATGCCTCAAAACGTAAGAACTCAGAAAACAGAACCATTGGAGAAATCGGATAACCTGTAATACTCTCACAGAATAGACCCGCCTCCTCAAGAAATCGCTGATGTCCTCCATGCATGCGATAACCTTCACGTTGTATGCAGAATAGTTTTGCAGCCAATTCTGTTGCTTCTGATATATCTAACTCGGTTGAAGATGCTGGTGACCATAACTGCCCAAAAAAATGCAGTTCTCCAAATGTGAACACATCATCGTGGTTACCTAATATCCGTCCCATCATAGTTGTACCACTACGACTATTACCAACTACAAACAACATTTTATCCAGTTTCCCTCTCTTATTTGTTAACCTCAAGCATACCGAAACTGTTTTTTGGAATTACGATTTTTTTGATATTACCTTTCCATTCTTGAATCTTAACTTCAATCTCGCCTGACCCCTCCATCTCAGCATTGCCACCATTAGTTGCTTTGAGATTTTCATTCGCTACATACCGATAAGTTACATCTTTTTTTATTCGTTTTTCATCAATATAAAATATAGGTGAAATATCTTCGCTGATGCGATTACTAACCATAATGAAGTAAGTGTCTTTGTTGCCCATCACCCTTACCTGAATACTTGGTATCATTTTACCTTTATAGTCTAACTCCCCTTCAAGCATCTGAACGTTCTCTTGTGAAACGTCAAAAAGTGTTTCTGCTCTATCAATCACTTCACCTATTAATTGAAAGGTGTAAAATACAGTACGTCGGATTGTATCTCCATAGTCAGATTCTGGCTCGCCGCCATATTTCCAGAATGTTCTCTGTGAAATAGGTGTAACTTTGGAAAAAACAGGGAAACCTTTACCGAAGCCAGCTATGACATGAAAGTTCGCTTGTGTGATCTTTGGAATACTGAGCATTTTCATAAAAAAGTCTCCGACATACATGGCATGTAGTTGTGTGTTTGCAACTCTATTCGCAGGATTTGCTATATTCCATTCTGTGACCCACATCTCTTTATCTGGAAACAACTCCTGATAGTAATCCATCGCTTCATCAATACCATAATGTATCCATCCGAATAGATAGGCTTTCATTTTCTCTATTTCTATATCCTTCACGGCTTTATAGGCATAGACATGCACTGAGAATGCATCATACCAGTCATTAGAACCAGAAGTGTTTTCCGCCAGTCCTTCGTCCCACTTCCGTTGTGGTGTTGCTAACATGAAGCCTTCTTTATGAAAAGCGACAGGTGAAGCACACACTGATAACTTTATTTCTGGATCAACTGCTTTCATAGCCAACGCGTGTTCCTTCGCTGTTTGCATATAGGTTTGAACTGTAGAGAATCTGTTTAAGTAGTGCGGCAGATAGTGCTCGTTACCAAGTTCCCAATGCCGAATGTTATACCCCATCTCTTTTGCATAACGAACCCATGCTGCACTTTTTTCAGGAGTACCAGTCCATAGATTAACCATAATGATAGGTTTTATATTTAGGTCATTGCACAGTTTCATAAAGTCGTCAAAAGATATCGTCCCATTACGTTTTTTTTTCAGTTTATTGAAGTTCCCTCTGTTCCGCTTATTGAGTTGTGTGCTGAGGGTCGTATTCATTTCATCTTCATAGAAACCTGAAATATCCCAGTGATAAAAGTTACCTACTGTTCCCCCTGGGAAACGGAGACTCGACGGATTAAGTGATTCTGTTAATGCTATGAAGTCTTTATCCAAGTATCCATAATCCCCACTCATCATATTTGTATTGAAACCGTAAAGGTCTTTCCGTAAAGGTACTGTAGACTGAGTATCAATATAGAATTGAACGCTATCTACGTCAGATCGTCTTCTGCTACATTCTAAATTAAACATCATTAGGAGCACAACACTTATACCGAGTGTAAAGCATATCAGTATATTTCTTATCAAATTGGAATTCAAGATCGTTTGTAGATTCATAAGGGTAAACTCATAAGGTAATTTTTATTGGTTCATAAGTCTGTACCGCTGTATCACTTGCGAACAAAATACCAGCACACATCCAAAAATAGAAACCGTATCCCCTGAATTCAAGGGTTCTATTGAAAAAGAGAAGAAAGACTGTAACGACAACGAGACAAAGCATCACCAGTGCCATCTCTTTTGTTATTCTATTAGTAGCCCTTTTATATAATCTTAAGGATGCGATGAACAGTCGGTAGAATATGAATGCAAACAGACCTAATCCTAAAACACCATAAAAGCATAGAATAGCCACCCAGTAGACATCTTTAAAACCCTTCTTACTTAGGACTTTAAAGAGAAAAGAACGTTTACTCTTGTTCAATCTATCAATTGTGGTGTTCTGGTCAGCACCATATCCCAAAATAGGTTTATTTGTGAGGACAGTAGGCACATTCCCCAGGATAGCACCGAGTCGTTGCTTCTGTGCAACCTTAACGTAAGAACCTGAAAAGACACCCGTTACATTCCCGACAAGACCGACTCTTGCTTTGCGCGGATTGATATATTCCAGTTCAAACGGATTTACTATTGCCAATAATATACCAAAAACCAACAATACCGCAAGTGATAAACGCAGCGTTTTTTTCCAACCGTATTGAAAGAAAAACCATACAACACATGCGAGCAGTGCTGAAAATGTTGCTGCCCGGGAATATGACCTGGCAATGAACATTAACAATATACCAATAGCGAGTAGATTTAGGTATTCCAGACGTTTGACTCGTGACAGAAAGATCACCAATACAACGATCATAAAGACGCCATATATAACTGTATCCCCTAAAGTACCGTATATACTGCCAATCTCCCTACCAATTTCAAGCAATCTAAATTCCTTTGTAAATCCTGCCACCTCAAGGGTCGACGCACGCGGCAAGAAGAGATCGTATATTGTAGCACCACCAAACCACTGTATCATTCCGATTCCAATTTGTACTACACCAATACACAAGATTATCCTTATGAGTGTATCAATCCGTTGTTTAGATAACGGAGAATTCACAATTAGATAGAATAAAACGATGTATCTTGCAAGTGGACGAATATTGTATAAACTCCCTACCAATGGTGATCGATTTATCACTATTGAGAGAAAAACAACGAAGTAGAAGCCAATAATTGGGAAATCAAGCGGCGTTTTAACAAAGGGAATCCCTTTATTACAAGCTTACCAAATGCCACATAGATGAATATCTCACCTAAGAATCTAAAATAAGAGTAAACTGAATCGCTGACTGGAAGAAACTTCAGCACAAACTCTTCAAAAGCAAAGTATCCGGTGAGGAAATAGATTATACCCATACTAAACTATTATTCCCAATGTGATAAATCCTGACCTATTAGTTGCGCAAGCTGAGCATTATAGGGGGCAAAGTATTCTGCTAATGTTTGCTGTGTCTGAGGATTTATAGGTGGAGGTGAAAAAGGTTTGTTGTTAATGTTTAAAACAGCTTTTCTGATTCTGTAAGCAGCGGAATCAGGAACCAATTTCCGAATTGCACGTCGCAACGGATTCCGTGAAGCGAGAAATTGTGTGAACAGGAAACTAAATGATTCTGAACGTGCCATTGATGCTTGATTGTGTTTTTCTTCCACCACCGGTTCAAATTCACTGCTTACATCGATTAGATCAAATACCTTTTGGCACACGGTTCCCGCATCTGTTTTCAATTCATCTATCAAGATGCAGTGAACACGTTTTATATCAAACATTGAAATAATGGACTCTATATGCATAACATAAGAACTGTTTAATTTGTAAGCACACTGTCTCCATTTAAACCAATCTTCATTTAACCGGTCTTCTTCTGCTTCAAGTGCCGCTTCGAATGTCTTGATATTCTCCCAACCTCTACGACGTGCCCACCAATATGCTGAGTATGCTCGCGAGACGGGTTCACGCAAGAGGATCACAAGATGAATATCAGGATTATGTTCATGAATGCGTTGCATCCTATCTTCCGAACACATAACCATCACGTTCTTTGCAATCAATGTCTTATCTGGAGGACATTTTGAGAAGTATTTTGCGTAAGCTTGATCATATCCTTTTTCGTATTCATGATCTTGAAGAAAATATGTCATCTCCGGTTGAGGATGTGTGTAGATATCCGGATGTTGCGCCAAGTATTGCAATAGTGATGAAGTGCCTGACTTTTGAGCACCAACGATCATCAATTTAATAAGTGATTCTTCTTTAATATTCATGCATAATACCTATTCAAAATTCGGTGCGGTTAGGAAACCGCACCTACCGGGGCCTATGAGAGTAATATTTTTGGAAAATGAAGTCCATATATCTATTATCAAATTCACGTTATTCAAAAGGTTGCCATGGCGGTTTCTTACCAATTAACTTGCTCAGATCATCCACATCCGTTCTGAAATACGCAATTAACTGACTACGGGTTTTATCCGATATAGAAACTGTGTCCGCAGACCGAGTATTTAAACGTAGATATAAAGGTTCTATAGCTTTTCTCATTGCACGTAAAGGTTCATGTATTATAGGTTTATTATGTGTCCACTTCCGAACTTTGTATCTTAGTGTTCTATATCTGTTATGTAACCCAGAATTCCGCATTGTCTCAGTTCGATTTGTAACCTTAAATGTGTAATCCTTATAGAAATCAGATTCAATCCCAGCAAATTTACAGATATCAACAAGCACTTTTAATGGGTTCTCAGCAAGTTCCTCAAAAAACAACGTATATATTCGATGTGTACCAATTATATGATAATACCGTTTCAGATAACCACTATAACAACCTTGCTGAAGTGCCTGCATATACTGGGGTACGGCAGAAGGGTTTGAATCACACAGTTCTGTATCAGAAAGTAGACTTTTAGCATAATCATCAAAGTTAAGACTCTTCGGCAGTCTTCCTATCTGAACTGCAAACCGATACCACGAAACTAATCTTGAAATAGGCTCTCGAAGACTGAAGACTAATTTTGCCTTTGGTAAAAACTTCGCAATTCTCTCAAGTGCATAAGAACAGTAGAGATAATCTGGTGTAGACTCAAGTCTTATCTGATTTTCATTACAATCTGTAAACAACTGATTGTATTCTTCAACATCACCTTTAAATCTGAATTTTGAGGGTAACGGATAGTCAGCGTCAAGAAAGAAACGTGTCTCCTTGTACGACGCAGCGCAGATAGTTGGATGGTCAGCCAGATAAGAAAATAGAGACGTCGTAGCTGCCTTTGTTGTCCCACCCACAATCAGATATTGATAGTCTCTGACATATTTTTCTGAAGCGGTGTTTTTTTCAGTCATTTATATCATCTCTGTCCAGTATTACCATACTAAGTCCCTCTTACAAAGAAAACGCCGGTTTTGCTCAGAAGAAAGCCCAAATTACAGACAGCAAGGAAAGCAGTGATAGAAATCGTTAACGCAATACCATTGAGTCCCCAAACCGACAAAAGCACTACTGCAATAAGGAAGTTGAAGACAGCCATAGTCACCATATTTCTGAAAACTAATCCGTATTCCTTCTGTGCATAGAGACCTGCATTTAATACTGGGATCATGCAAGAAAAGACTGTACCGAAACTCAGCCACATTAGGAGCTTTCCAATTTCCTCTACAGCTTGTGGATTGAATTTATCTCCACTAAATAGGAACTGTGCAATTCTTGATGCACTAAACAGAAGTATGATGGATAGTGGAATAGCAATACAAATCACCCAACGTAACTTGCGTAATAGAGTTTGATTCAGTTTTTTAAGGTCTTTCTCAATGCTATCAGTTGTCATTTGTGGTAATCCAGTAGTTGCTATACTAATCCCAATTAGTGTCTGGATCGCAGAGAAAATACGAAATGCGCTGTTGTATAGTGTAATAGCACCCTTCCCCAGCCTTCCAACCAATAGAACTTCAATTATTATCCTTGCAGTCAACTGTCGGATTGCGAAACCCATTGTCGGAAGAGAAATTGCATTCTTGAGAGAACGTAGTGCAGCCATATCAATCCAAGAAAACCTATATCTGTATCCGGTGCGATACATGCCAAAACATAACCAGGCAAAGTAGACTAAGAAACCACCTGCATAAGCGATAGAAACAGAATACGCTAACTGCTCTGTATCTATCCAAAAAAGCAAAACTATGATTGCTAACATTGGTGGAAGCGTATTTCGAAATGCTACCGTCTTGAAGCGTTTTTGGCTATTTAAATATGCACCGAGTATTGTACTACCAGCACCGAAGATGACTAACGGTGCACTCCATTGCAATAACGTTGCCATTTCAGTCTGAACAACCCCCGTTCTACTTGAGAGCAATAATTCTGATATCTGGGTTGCCAGTATAGTAAGTAGCAACATCAAAACTATCCCCACAGATAGTGAGAAGTTTATGATACCACTTGTAAAACGTTGAAAATCAACGTTTGCTCTCGTCTTTTCCTCAGCAATAAACAGAGGAACAAGACTGAATTTTGCCCCCTCACGAAAGATTATGTCAACTATAAGAACGACCTTTAATGCAGCGATGAGTGCGTCCGCAGATTCGCTGACATCAAGTTGCCACGGTATTAGGATATGAAAAATGAGACTCAAACCCATCCCTGAAAAAGTAATTAACATTACCCAAGGCGTAGGTTCATGCCTCAAAAACTCGGCAAAATTTCTCAACTTCTTAGATGGTTCTTGCGCGTGAGTCTGATTCAAAATCTGGTATTCTCAAGTTCCTGATGACACATTGAGGATCTTTCTGACAATATCAGTAGTATGGATATAATCTGTATATACTGTCTGAACTGGTGTGTTAACACCTAACTCTTCAAGAATCTCTCTGAGTCTCGCGTTCCCATCAGCCCCCTCAACGCATACAGCAGGGGATACTTGAGCAACTAAATCCAGCTGAGATTCCAGAGAGAATACCTCAACTTTGTCTACATATCTACATGCCTTTAAAAGGGCAATCCGATGTTCAAGTGGATAGATGGGTCGGTTTTCCCCTTTGACGCGCCGTACCGTATTATCCTCAGCAACACCGACAATAAGATAATCTCCACAAGCGGCAGATGCTTCCAAAAATTTGAGATGTCCGTAATGAAATAGGTCGAAACATCCCGTAACCAATACAGTTTTCACTTATGTAGCTCCAATGCTCTGAATGCGTATTTTGCTGTCTGTCTGTGCTGGTATACTTCCGCTTCTGGTGGTGCTACAAAGTGGTATGGACTATCCAATTTATCCATTTCAGGAGCAAGTTTTTCTCCATATCCTCCAATAACATAGACTTCTGATTTTTCTGGGACTCGCATCCTTTTGTAGATTGAGATTATATAGTTCATATCAGCAAGCGTAATTGGATTGGAGACTTTTTTCACGACCTGTTTATGATAACCTCCATTTGCAGTAATTGTCCATCTAATACCTGCACTTTTCTCTTGTTCTCTCGGTATAAATGCAATTTCTGGATGACTAATAACCACCCATGTACCTGCAATAATTATCGGTCTGGGATCAAATACCGAGATACAACTGTGATCATGTCCCCCAGCAAAAACAGCAACTCCATTTTCAGTATGTCCTACGATTGTAGCGGAACTCATAAATTCTGTAGAAAAGGGTAAAGGCTCACATTTATGTTTTTTGAGTAATTCCACAAACCATTGTCGCTGAGAAACGTTCAACATACCGCTATTCCCCGCGTGGGTCAAATCCCACCTATCTATCTGAGTCTTGGCGAGTCTTGAAGCAATATAGGTTGACACGGGTAATGCCGGTCCATTGGAATAAGAAGGAAAAGTAAGAAGGGACTGAAAGGCTGAACCGATGTCTCGCTTGACATCGGTAGGTGTACCTGTCTGTATATAGTTGTTATCTATGAGCGACTCGCGGTTGTGTGTCGGTTCATAGATGATATTGTTATAAACAACACCTTCTCCAAAGCTAAGTGGGTAGATCGCTTGATAGGCGTGCTTATCAAATTTAAAAATTACTTCTCTCACACCTGCCTCAAGCGTTTCAGGTGTAGATATGTCGGTTTCCACTTTAAATTCCGCAACGATATCTAATGTATCATTGAATAGGTAACCTTTTGTAAATGAACAGCCGATATCAAGAATTAGTATTTGCATTGAAAAAACCTATTTAAGGATAACCATTCTTCTGGTCTTTTTGAAAGACGGTGTTGTGAGTTCATAAATATAGACGCCGTTTGCGACTGCTTCTCCAACGTCATTTCGTCCATCCCAATACGCCGCTCGGTCCCGAGTAAGATAATAACCCGACTCTCTATGCCCAGAAAAGACCGTTCTTATCACCTCACCAGCGGCATTGTAAATCCGTATCAAGATTTCTTCACTCTCCGAAAGTTGATAAGGTATCCATGTTTCTGGATTAAATGGGTTTGGATAGTTCGGCAACAGTTTTGTTAACATAGGACCGTCAGCAGGCATTAACAATTTCTCTATAAATCTTCTTACTACTATTTTATGTGTAGTATGACCTGATAATTCTTCAATTTTCTCGTAAAATGCATGTAGGAATGCTATTTCCGCATCCGAGAGAGAAGAACTAATTTTAGACAGCGTGTTTGTATCCTTCTTTGTTCCTGGTGCTGCCACAACTTGTTGTTCTTCAATTCTCTCAATTACATAAACGACATCTTCCAAGTCAACTTTCCCATCCCTGTTAGCATCATATTGAGAGTTCCATAGTAGTCTTGTGTCAAAATGTGCAACAATTGTAAGCAGGTCCAATATATCTACTTTTCCATCTAAATTAACATCTCCGGAGGGTAGAGGTGTATCACCTTCTTCAACAACGTGTAGGACTTTGTTCACAGGAATATCGTTTAGTTTTTGTAGGATACCGCTTGGCCAATAGATGATTAATTCACTGACCTTTAAATTCTGTGCAAGTCCAAAGTGTATACGTTTTTGATCTTGTTGCGCCCAATGAATCCCCCCATTTCGTTCGCGAAGTTGAGTTTTACCGTCGGGTGTTGTAGCAAAGAGTTTTGCCCCGATTCCATCTCTATTTGAAACTGTCCCCTCCAAATCTACCTGTAGCCAATTGTTACCATACCCTATGTTGCGATATAGTTGGTCAGGACCATTGTTATATGGATAAACTCCTCTACCATTTGTGACAAATAGGTCAAGGTAACCATCCACGTCATAGTCTCCCATAGTAACACTCATCCCTTTTCCTTCTGTGTTGGCTTCTGCCCCGCCAGCGTTAGGAACTTTAATGAAAGTACCGTCACCTTGGTTTTCATAGAGTTGGTTTGGAAGATTCGCTGCACTATTTGACCGAACGATATAAAGGTCTACATCCATATCGTTATCAAAATCACCTGCTGCAACAGAACGTGCTTCAAAAGCGTCAACAAAATGAATACTCTTGAAGTTGTTAGGTGGTGTTATTGTGCAAAGTATTGATTTCGGTTGATAGGTCAGATCAAACCCACTGAAGTTGATATGTTCTACATCTACAATTGGTTTTTTCGAAGATATGACAGCCTCAAATCCAGTCCAGTTTGTGTTAATAGTTGGCATTGTATTGTATAACACTGTCCACTGTTTGGAATTTGTATCGTATCCAACATAGGTCCTCCAGTTCTCATTTTTTGGTCTTACCGCTAACCCTCTAACCCTTGGGTCAACAGGGTCAAGAATAAATGAAAAGGAGGATACATTACGTACTAAATCTGTCGGTGTAAATTCTCCATCCAAAGCGTATACATTATGTGCATCTTTACCGATTGCTAAGTGGTGAAGTTGAGATGCCCAATCGGAATGAACTTCAAACTTTACGGGTCCATCAGTCTTAAAGGTAAAACCCTTCTCGCCAACGTTTATTTTAATATTTATCTGTATTTTGTAATGATAAGTATCAGGATTTATAGGTTCACTTGATTCCTCTAAAGTCTCCGCTTTAGAAGTATCAATAAATGAACGATACACACCACGTGCCAAAAACGCATCTGGAACCAAATCACCGTTGAAATCGGCAAAAGTGGCATCCTGAACACTGTAGACTTTAGGAAAATTGAAGGTATCTTTTATATCATTAAATGGCATACTTGACGTGTCATATATATGTGCTGGATAAAGACTTCCCTCGACAAAAATCTCCATTGCCCCATCCCCAGTAACATCAACAAGTTGTGCTAATGCGGAATGTTCGTGAATTTCGCATCCTGATTCAATATTTACATTTTCAAATCCTCTTTCAGTTTGTCCAAATAGAGTTGAAGTTACGTGTTTGCCTGTCCCATCTGGTTGTGTTCTGCCTGTGACAAGCAAGTCCAATAATCCATCTCTGTTCCAATCAAACCAGAGAGGAGCTCTACCTCGAAGTAGTGGTATGTCAATTCCGAATTCAGTCGCCCGTTCATTTAGCCTACCATTTTCATTGACATAAAAATGATTGTAATGTTTTCTGTTTAAACGGTTAACACCGCCACCTGCACCGCATAATACAATGAGGTCCTGGTCACCGTCATTATCAAAATCCGCCCATGCCACCCCATGTGTGTCTGCAAAATGATAAGCATCCCATACTTCATCAATAATATCTGTGAAAGTTCCATCTTGATTATTACGGTAAAGACTCGGTTTATGTTTATGGTTTGTTGCCCATAAATCAAGGTACCCATCTCCATCAAAATCACCCCAAGCATTTCCCCAACTTTCACCGACACGTGTGATTCCTGCTTGATGTGAGACATTTTGAAATTGAATGTTGCTCCATGCTGAAGATGATGAGCAGAAAACCAAAAAAAGAACCCAAATTCGCATTTTTCCTCCTAATCTATCTGTGTGTGCCTTAACGCTATTTTACGATTAACATTTTCCTGATGGCACTGAAATTATATGTGCTGGCATCTATAGTAAGTGTATAGAAATAAATCCCACTTGCGGCAGACTCACCGAACGCATTCTTACCGTCCCAATATGCTGCTCGTGATTTGTGCTGATAGACACCTGCAGGTAAGTGTCCTAAATCCAAACTCCGTATGTGTTTACCTTCTGCAGAATAGATTGAGATGACAACCTTTGCGGGTTTAGCCAATTGGTAAGGGATCCATGTCTCAGGATTAGATGGATTCGGGTAATTCGTCAATAGTGCTGTTTCTTTTGGCAGCACGCTTCCAAAGGAAAGACCCTCTAAGAGTTGTTCTAAAAAAGCAATCCCCTTTTGTAAATGTAGAACGGTCATTTGTGGATCGTCCATATCAAACTGCTTTGCGTCATGTAGCCATTGGGTAAGGTTCTCAACTGTGAGATTAGATGTTTCAATAAGGTTTTTGTTTAGTAATGGGGCATCAGCAACCGCCTCAATCGCTGCCGCAACAAGTAGCAAGTCAATTAGATTAACAACTTCATCGTGGTTCACATCCGGATAGATGTTCATATCGGCAAGAGACTCCAAATCAGGATCAATAAAGTGAGAGGTAATTGAAATCAGATCCGCAATATTCACAGCACCATCTCTGTTCACATCTTCAGGTTTATATTCTGAAACTGTTTGGTTAGTTGCGTCATATTCAAGTAAATTCTCTATTATACCAGCGATGGGTGAGAAATCCGATATCCTGTTTTCGCTGAGATCCAACACTGACAAGTGTATCAATCTTCTGAGTGGGAACACATTCGATATATGGTTGTCGTGAAGATCAAGTTCAATCAAATTTATCATATTCTTCACTGGCGATATATCCGATATCCTGTTACCATCAAGGTCAAGTATCTTCAGGTTTATCATATCCTTGAGATGGGAAATATCTGCTATATTATTGTCATCCAGATCCAATTCAATTAGACCTATCAAGTTTCTAAGTGGTGACAAATCTGTAATTTTATTATTGTGAATATCCAGTATTGTAAGATTTGTCAAATTTTCGATCGGGGAAACATCAAATATCTCGTTTTCGTCAAGATCTAATTCCGTTAGTTTAGTCAAATTACGAAGAGCTGACACATCACTTATTTTGTTTGCGTTAATATCAAGATATGTTAATTCTGTCAAGTTTTTGAGTGGTGATACATCCACTATTTCGTTACCTTGAAGGTCCAGCCATGTCAGTCTTGTTAAGTTGGCAAGTGGTGAAATATCTGATATCGTGGTTTGGTCTAAATCGAGATATGTCAAATTGGTTAAATTTCCAAGTGGAAACACATCTGAAATTGGATTGTCGTCAATATCTAAGTATGCAAGATTTATCATAGTACTTAAAGGTGTAATGTCTGATACCATGTTGTCCGATAAATCTAGCAGTCCCAGTCTTTTCAAATTTCTGAGTGGTGACGCATCTGATATATTGTTGGAGTCGAGGTCTAACCAAGTCATTTTAGTTAAGTTAGTAAGTGCAGATATATCTGACAACAAATTTTCTTCAAAATCTAATTCTTTTAGATTTATTAAATCCTTAAGAGGTGAGATATCAATGACTTGGTTAACACCAAGATATAAGTGCGTTAGGTTGGTCAGGTTCTTGAGAGATGCCACATCTGATATGTCGTTATCGCGAAGAATCAGAACAGTCAGATTAATTAAATTATTGAGTGGAGACAAATCTGAGAGTCTATTCAGGCTAAGATTCAGAAATACAATCTTTGTCAAATCTTGAAGTGAAGATATATTAATTACTTGGTTCGCGTGAAGGTCTAACTCTACCAAATTAACTAATTCTTTTAATGGTGATACATCTCTTATTTGGTTTACCCTGAGGAACAGATGCGTCAATTCTATTAGATCTTTGAGTGGAGAAACATCCGATATTAATCTGTTGTGTCCAAGGTCCAGATATGTCAGTTTTGTAAGACCTTTAAGTGGCGTAATATCCGATATTGTATTGCGACCGAGCCTCAATTCTCTTAGATTGATAGCAAACTCAAGACCTGATAAATCACGAATTTCAGATAGGATAGCATTCTCTGTTGACTGACATATCCATCGGTCTGGGGATCGCCATCCCTTCTCTGATAAGCTTGCAAAGCGACATCTGCTGGCTTGCAGCGATTGTAAGCTTGCCATATCCGCTTTCGTAATGTCGTCCCCTGCCATTTTTCCCAATGCTGACTCGAGTGCAGCACGAAGGTTGGGATCCGGAATTGTGACGGTCTGAGCAAATGCCATCTTATGTGGTAGACATATAAGCATGCCCGCAATGAGGATCAGTAATACTGGGTGAATTAACCCAAAATCTTGACTTGAAGATTGTGTATAGGGTGATTTAGAAAAAGTTAAAATTCTCAAATATGTACTCCCCTGGTATAGTTTTACTTGACAATGAGCATTCTACCTATATCTGTGAATTCTCCAGCTACAAGTGTATAGTAATAGACTCCACTTGAAACAGATTCACCGAACTCATTCTTGCCATCCCAATACGATGATCTGTCTTTATTGTAATATATACCTATAGGTAGATAACCGAGTTTCAAAATCCTGATGCGTTTCCCATCTACAGCATGAATTGAGATACTGACCTTTGCTGGTTCTGAGAGTTGAAACGGTATCCATGTCTCAGGGTTAAACGGATTCGGGTAATTCGTCAATAGTGCTGTTTCTTTCGGCAGCACGTTTCCGATTGAAAACACCTCCAAGAGCTGTTCTAAAAAAGCAAGCCCTTTTTGCAATTGTGGATCGTTCGTATCCAGTTGCTTAGCGCGTTGAATCCAGTGTGATAACTCTTTGGCAGTAATATCAGACACTTCAACTGAATCCTTACTGAGGACCGGGGCTGCAGTATCAACACTCATTTCCGCTGCAACAATTAACAGGTCTATCAGATTAACAGTACTATCGTAGTTGACATCAGGAAATATATTAGACTCTTCCAGAGTTTCTAAGTCAGAATTATGGAAGTAAGATGCAATCAGAAGGAGGTCTGTGGTATTCACGGTACCATCTCGATTTACATCTTCAGTCTTGTAGGTTGGAACTGATTGGTTACTGGCATCATATTCAAGTAAATTCTCTATTATGCCAGCGATGGGATAGAAAACCGATATCCGGTTTTCGCTGAGATCCAACACTGACAAGTGTATCAATCCTCTGAGTGGGAACAGATTCGATATATGGTTGTCGTGAAGATCAAGTTCAATCAGATTTGTCAATCCTTGTAATGGGGTTAGATCTAATATCTGATTTCCATTTAAATCCAACACCCTCAGTTTTGTCAATGTATAAAGTGCTGATATATCAGAAATTTGGTTGTCGTCCAAATCTAAATCTATCAGGTTTACCAAGTTATTAAGAGGGGACACATCTGATATATGGTTGTTGTGAAGGTCAAGTTCATCCAAGTGGATCAAATTCCGAAGAGGAGTCACATCTAATACCTGATTGTTATCCAGATCAAGAAACCTTAATTCTATCAAGTTTTGTAGAGGTGTCACATCTGAAATTTGATTCCCATCCAAATCAAGATAAGTCAATTCTGTCAAGTTTTGCAGTGGAGACACGTCAGATATCTGGTTATCGTCAAGGTCCAACCATTTCAGATATTGCATATTTTCAATCAGAGAAATGTCTTCTATCTCATTGTCGTCAAGATCGAGTTCTATTAGCTCTGTTAGATCCTTTAATGCAGTTATATCCTGCAAGTGGTTGTCATCAATATCCAACCATCCCAAATTTATCAAACCTTTAATTGAAGATATATCTGATATCTCGTTGTCAGATATATCAAGCAGTAATAGTTCTGTCAAATCTTTTAGTGGTGTTACATCTGATATTTGGTTACTGTCAACATCCAGAATCTGTAGTTTTCTCAAATCTCTTAGGGGTGACAAATCCGATAACTGGTTATGTTGGATATCTAAACCTATTAAGTTTGTTAATCCTTCAAGGGGTGACAAATCCGATATTTGATTGTATCTAAGGGATAGGAATGTTAGTTTTGTTAAGTTTCTGAGAGAAGATATATCTGTGGTTAAGTCATTATAACCAATCTCAAGAAACATCAAACTATCTGCTAAATGCATCAACGGAGACACATCCGATATTTGATTTTCAAAGAGATCAAGATCAATCAAGTTTGTCAAAGTTTTCAGCGGAGATAGATCTGATACCTGATTAAATCTAAGTGATAGATGCGTTAAACTAATCAAATCTTTGAGAGGTGATATATCTGATATTGTCCGATTGAGACCTAAGTCTAAGTATTGCAGTTTTGTCAAATTCTTGAGCGGTGATATGTCTGATATAAAGTTGCGTCCAAGGTGTAATTCTTTCAAATTAACAGCAAACTCAATGCCTGTCAAGTTATTAATTCCGGTTTGGAAATCAGCGGAATCTTGACATACCCAACGATTAGGAGTGCCAAACGATTCTACTTCAGATAACATCAAGAAACGACATTTGCTTGCTTGAAGCACCTGTAAACTTGACATATCCGCAGGTGTAATGTCCTCATTTTCAGCTTTACCTAATGCTAATTCAAGTGCATCACGGAGGTAAGGATCAGGAATATGCACGGATTCTGCAAGTGTGTTCCCATGTATTACTAAGAGGAGCGGACATGCAATGAGAATTAGGTTGACAAGACGATAATGTCTCAACTTTTGTGTTGCAAGTCGTGTACCAATATACCTGAATAATACCATGAAATTATGTACATAATATTTGATCAACATAGATGCCTACAAGTTTCATTCTATATAGCATTATAAGCAGAATTCAAATTTACTTGCGGATGAACATTCTACCAGTCGATGTGAAATCATCAGCCATAAACGTGTAGAAATAGACTCCACTTGCTATAGACTCGCCGAACTCATTCCGACCATCCCAATATGCAGCGTGGTGTTTATCATGGTATATTCCGGCAGGTATATATCCTAATTTCAAGGTTCTGATGCGTTTACCGTCTACAGAATAAATTGAGATAACGACTTCTGCGGGTTTTGCCAATTGATACGGTATCCACGTCTCAGGGTTAAACGGATTTGGATAGTTTCTCAGCACAGCTGTCCTAATGTGCGATGTCTCTACACTGCTTCGGATTGCCAAGAGTTGTTGTAATATAGAAATTCCTTTATGTATATTTGGTATTTCAATATCAAGGTTCTTTGCAGATTGAATCCACTCTACAAGGTTTTCAGATGTTAGATTAGATACCAGAACGGCATTCTTGCTGAGTGCAGGGGCTGCTGCATTAGACCCTATTTCCGCTGCAACAAGTAGCAAGTCTATCAAATTAACGACCCCATCGTTGTTGACATCTGGATAGATGTTTGATTCTGCGAGTTCCTCAAGATCAGGATATGTAAAGTTGGATGCAATTAGAATAAGATCAGTAATATCCACAGTTCCATCACGATTCACGTCAGGTGATTTCGAATGTTTATCTGTATAATATACCACAAGGTTACCTAATAAACCCTCAAGCGGGGAAAAATCTGATATATTATTATCCCTAAGATCTAAATATTTCAGATTTGTTAGATTCTTAAGTGGTGACATATCCAATATAGCATTGTCGTAAAGATCTAAGTATGATAGAAGTACCATATTTCTAAGTGCAAACACATTCGAGATTTGGTTCTCCTGCAGTCTTAGGTCCCGCAAATTTACAAGACCATTGAGAGAAGATACATCCGATATATTGTTACCATGAAGTTCCAGAAATGTCAAATTGACCATATTCTGGAGTGGCGTGACATCTGAGATATTCTTGTTGTCGTTAAGATCTAATTCTCTGAGATTCGTCAAATTCTTCAGTGGAGTTATATCGGTTATTCTATTATCATCAAGAGCAAGGTATCTCAGATTTGTCAAGTTTCTTAGCGGAGATAGGTTACGTATTTGGTTTTCATCAAGAGAAAGGTGTCTTAAATTTGTCAAACTTTCGAGTGGTGTCAAATCAGATATTCTGTAATTATCGTCAAGATTAAGGTATGTAAGTTTTGTCAAATGTTCCAGTGCGGAAACATCCGGTATTCGGTTCTCCTGGAGTCTTAAGTCTCTTAGATTTAAAAGACCGTTGAGTGCTGAAATATCTGATATAATGTTTCCATGAAGTTCCAGAAATGTCAAATTGACCATATTCTGAAGTGGTCCGAGAATTGAGAGATTCTTGTTGTCGTTAAGATGTAACTCTGTCAGATTTGTCAAATTTTTCAGCGGCGATACATTTGAAATCTCGTTCTCATCAAGAGCCAAGTATCTTAGATTTGTTAAGTCTTTGAGTGGGGTCACGTCGGTAATCCGGTTTTCACTTAAAGATAACCACGTCAAGTTAATCAAACTCTTGAGCGGATTTAGAACTAATAGTTCTCCATTTAGGTGGAGATCAAGTACACTTAGGTTTTTCAAGTCTTCAAGCGGAGACAGATCTAATATCCAGTTACGTCCAAGATGCAGCTCAGTTAAATTGACTGCAAAATCAAGCCCTCTTATATTGCGAATACCCGTTTCTAATGCATCCAACGATCCTAAACTTGCCATCTCTTCCTGAGTTATATCTTCATCAGTTTGTTTACCCAATGCTAATTCAAGAGCAGCACGAAGGCCAGGGTCAGGAATGTGGACTGTCTGTGCAGACGTAATCGAAAACGAAATAACAAACAGTATACACGCGACAAGTGTCAAACGGATGGAGTATATGAATAAAAAGGTATGACTTGGGTAGGTTGCACCCGTTGATTGGGAGGGTATGAGAAACATCATTAGGTTTTATACTCCTTGGCAAAAGAAAATAGATAAAATGGGAAGACTGCAGGAATTAGAAGAATGAACGAAAAATTGTCTATCTTCCAAACTTTCAGCCTTCCATTTTACATCAGAACTGGATTTTCTGTTTAGGATTCTATTGAGTCCTATTTTCGGTACCAGGCGTAGCATCTACGATTTGAAATTCACCAGTACCATTCGGAATACGTCCATAAGAAGCGTCTGTTTCCTGTTCTCCAAAAACAACCTGATCCAACACTGTGATTCCATCTGTATCTACAAGCAGTGCCATTTCACCACCTTTAGATAGTTTAATGTCGGCATGCAACCCTGGAGTATCATCTAAATCCTCATCTAACCACACAATTAAATATCCATTTGCTGGAATCTCAATGTTTGCGGGGAATTGCCATTTAGTCGGTTCTTCCTCGTCGTCGCTCAGATACATACCGGAAATTGAAACTGGATTATCCGTGCGATTGTATAACTCAAGCCAATCATCATAGTCCCCTTGGGGGTCAGCGATGGTATTGTCGTTATCCGCCATCAATTCATTTATGACCACGGCAGAACCTTCCGACATGTCCATATCCTCTTCAGTATTACCAGTTTCCACCATTCCCATGTTGTCTGTGTCATCAGTGTCTTTGACGTTGTCATCAGTGTCTTTGACGCTACCGTCTGTATTTGGTGCATCAGACCGCAGCACATTTGAAGTATACTCACACGAAGCGAGGACAAAACAACTCAGCAGTATCATAATTAATGTTAACTGAATTCTTATCAACTTAATTCTCCTTTACGTATTAAAAGTTATGTGTTAAGTAACGATATTTTGACTATTAGAATATATTACTTCTAATTCATTACAGAAACTTGTCAGCAATGTAAAAAAATATAGGTCTGAAGTAATTATTCGGTTAATCCGAATGTCCTAACATATTAATTTTCAGTATCACATTGTTGTCCAGCTTAAATTTGGTTGCTAACAACTCCCCTGGCACTTGCACACACATAAGACTCGGATCTTTAATCGATCTAAGTCTATTACCGATACTCAATCTTGGCACATCTTCACACACCATGATTCCAGGTGTTGCACAGAGTGAAGCATACATCTTAAAGAATTTTACCTGTTGACTGTGTGAATGTTCAGCGTCATCAATCAGAAGATGATACGGTCCGTGTTCAGCAGCAGCTCGTAATCCGTTTTCTGTGTAAGCATCAACGTTCAGAAAAACACCTTTTTCACCTAAATCTTCTTGAATTGGATTCACATCAAGTCCTACAAATTTTTCTACGAACGGCATCTTAGCAAAAGCGTGTCCACTCCCCTCACCGAACATAGTAACACCTAATTCCAGAACGCGTATAGGTTGCATCCCGTTTTGAAAGAGCAGTGAGGCAATCACCCAATCATATAGGTTTGCGTAATTGTGTCGAATTCCTGTTTTGTCTGAATTAGATTCAGAAAAATAGGCTGAGGGGGGTTTTTCTGAAAAACAATCTACCAAAGACTTTTCTACAGACATATTGTATCATCTCTCCTTCTCATATAGCACAATCTGAAAGAATGTGCAACTGTTCAAAGTGATATATGGGTTGGTATATACTACTTACCGTTCTTTGAAAAGTTAATGTCTTCAAACGTTTCTGCCGTAAGGACCTGGTCAAACAGTTCATCTCGGTGCAAATGAATCGTGGATTTGTCGGATTTCGCTTACGCTCTACCTGGTCAACAGAAGAAAACGGAATAGACCAACTCAGTTTTCAAGGTTCAAGAGGATCTGTGTAAACGCATCTATATCTGATGCTTGGGCAGCGATTCGGGTTAAATGATCCAGATGTTGCAGATCATCAATGGTACTGAGAAAAGACTTTAGTTTCTCTGCGACATCGGTCTTAAACCTTGCTTCTAAGACTGTGAGGATTGCTTCAACGGCGTGTTCTTTTTTTCCTTGTTCAATGCCTTGTTCAATGCCTTGTTCAAGAGCTTCAGCTTTTCCTTCTTGAAGAATGGCTTCTATACCAGTCATAATAATGCTTTCAACCTCCTCATTTTCTGTATGCGTATTTATCATTCTCAGCAATGGAGTTTGCTCGTGTTTCTCACGTCTACACCGGACGATAAGAGACAGATACATCATCGCGTTTCGGTGCAAAGTAGGGTTCTCTGTCTTTATTGTATCCAACTGTGTGAGCGCAGTTTCCAATGTCCGTTGCATAACGTTTTCATCTTCCTGTTCTTTTTGCAGTACGGTCATCAACCATGCGAAAGGGTGATCGGTCTGTGTCAACTCGTCTGTGTCAACCTGTTTCACGCCGAGAAAAAGCGTTTCAAATGATGGCACAAAAGGCTTCATCTGTTCCGGTACATCCATTACTGCGTTCAGCGTTACCGGTGCGTTCCATCTCCGCTCACCCGTATAAAAGACGATAGGGAGAATAGGATGCAAACGCTGATGACTCGGTTTCACACCTGAGTTAGCTAATTGCTTCAACTGATCATGCCATATTTGGCACATATAGGATAACAATCTATACCCCATCATGCGATCCATCGTGGATTGATGCTCCAGTAAGATGTATATCGTTAGTTCATCTCCTTGAGATGGGTCTCGGAATGGTACAGTGAAGACCAAATCGGACACTGACGCTTGCAAAATGTCGGTTATATTTTCCGGGCTGACGACTTTCATACGATCAAAATCGAGAAGATGCCCGATGTCTCCTTTGACCATGAACACTAAGCCGCGTAAAAACTCAGGTATTTTGAATTTCCATTTTGCAAGTTTATCAGCAAAATGGCCAATGCCTGGATCCAATATGTTCAGGATTTCCCGGTATTCGTCCGTTTGTTGTACTGTTGGCATTGTTCCTCCAATAGATTTATAGTAACAGATTCTAAGTGGAATGTCAATGATTTTTCTTTGGGGTTTCTCCTTTTGTTTGAATCGTGGATGTGTCGGGGTTTCGGTTACGCTCTACCCGACCTACAAGTCTAGCTGGGTCTTCTTGTTCCCATTACAATAACCTTTGATACACATCCAAAATTTTTTCATAGTGAATGTCAGCATTAAACTCGGTTTCCACTTTTTTTCGGGCTGCTTTTCCCATCTCAATCGCTTCTGTCTGATGTTCGGACATCCATAATAAACGGTCACGTAATTGGTCAGGTTCTTTAGGCGGTACAAGAAATCCATTAACTTCATTGTCAATTAATTCTGGAATTCCACCAATCGTCGTGCCAATGACAGGTTTACCATAGGCAAAGGATTCCAAAACAGACATTGGGCAATTTTCATACCATTCCGATGGTAGAATTGTGCATAAACTATTCAGAATTAAGTCACGGAGTTCATCTCCACTTTTAAATCCTAAGAGATGGATATGTTTGCAATCATTTTCGTCCAGCATCTTCTGAACTTCAGGCGCGGCTTCACCTTCACCAGCGATATAGAGAGGAATATGTTTGAGTGGCAGTGCAGCCTCTATCAAAGACAGTATCCCCTTGCTTCTGTCTATCCTTCCGAAGTAAAGCACGTAATCTCCTCCGCCGTAATTCGCTGTAAAATCTGACACATCTGTAAAGTTATGAACTGTAGAAATCTTATCTTCTGGTACTCCCATCTGTATCATCTTTTTTCGATGAAAATTTGACACAGAAATAAAGTGATCAAACTTATCAACTGAGCCGAGAAAACGTGATATATAGGATTCTGTAACACTCAACGCAGTACGGGATAATTTACCTCTATTGCACCGTTTTGGTAGTGCGCGTATAAAATGTTTACCTTCACAATCTTCGCAAATCTGTTCGCTTGATAAATGCGTTGCCACTGGACACGTTAATTTATAATCGTGAAGTGTTTGAATAAGCGGGATTCCTGCTCTTTTAACGCTGCTTAGTATTGAAGCAGTTAACTTGCCATGGTAGATATGAAAATGTGCAATATCCACATTTGTGTCTTTTAACATACGTTGAATTGATTTAACTGCATTCCGAGAATAAACAAAACGTAGAAGATCAAGCGGTCCTGGATTTTCAAAATCCGCACCACGTGGAAAATACTGTTCCCATTCTGTAGGTTCATTCTTTGGACTGACAGCAGTAAATGGGATAACGTTGTGCCCATGTTTTCGTAGCAGTTCTCCCAAAGTGAAAAAGTATCTGTCAGAACCACCCCGCACATAATGATTCTGAGAGATTTTTAGAATTGTCAACATAATCCATCACTCCCGAAAACCGGCGTCCTCAAAACGGAATTGAGAAATCGGTTGATATATGACTGTACCGAGAACTTTCGCTATAATATCTGTATCCTTAACATCAAGAATGACCTTGTCAATTTCGTCTTGAATGATCGTATCCCACCAATTGTTAGAGATAATATAGTCAAATTTTACATTGAGCCTGAATCCGTAATTATTTCGCTCAAAATTATTGAATTCAATAATGGACTGTACATTTTCGCACCAAATACCGACATCATTGTTCGTAAAGTTATTATACTCAATACGTGGACGGTTCTGTCTGCCGAGGGTGTAGATGCCAACTTCATTATCGTGAATGTCATTATATTGGATTTTAGAGTTACTACCGTCTAACGTAATTGCTGTCTTATTATTTCGCAACACACAATCAAATACGGTTGGGGAAGCCGTATCTATGTCAAGCGCAATATCAGCATATTCAATCACTGCTCCTCTCACAAAACTATCTATATCGTGCGTGTGATCATAAAGAATACCCATCCAATCTCCAGAATCAGGGTTGGATTTGTCGGACGTAAGTGTTACCCAGTCATCTAACACAACTTCCGATATAGGCGTACCGATTTTCAGTGTTCCCCTCACTTTTATCAGGGCATCTCGCCCAAATTCTACGACAGTTCCAGGTAATATCTCAAGTATCACATTAGGCGGGATCTCAAAAACACCCTCAACCATATAAACCTTGTCTGCCGACCAAGTTGTATCTTCAGATAGAACAGAGTCTACAATATCAACGACAGAATCCTTATCTGTTCCGTTCACAGCGTTGGGTGAATCTTCACAACCGCAAAGCGCATAGCAGAAACAGAGAAAAAATGTAAATGTAACTGTTTTAAAAATTTGTAATTTCATATTGAATGTTTGTTGTAATTACAATGGTTAATCTTCATTAAGGGTTTTATAGTCTCGGATCAACTGTTTCGCTTTCAAGTGCCAAAACACCAAACACACATTCATGGACTTTAGATAAAGGTTCATAGTTAACAAAACGTTCCAATGCCTCAACACCCAATGCAAACTCACGTATAGCCAATGAACGTTTTTTATATAGACCTCTGGATTTGAGTCGTTCTAAATTATGACTTAAAGTGTATTCAGGTCCATAGATGATACGCAGGTATTCACGTCCTCTACATTTGACAGCGGGTTGCACTACGCCTCGCTTACCTTTAGCGACGAAATCGTAAGGTTTTATGACAATGCCTTCACCCCCACTTTCAGTGAGCTTTTCCCACTGTTGTGTAGCATCCGTTTCGCTTACAGGGTCAGATAGGTCGACTGTGCCATAAGATGTTGCAAACAGTAGTTCATTATCAGCACTTTGACACAGTTTCTTAAGTATCTCCATGTGCCACTGATGATCTTTATCAAAATAGACTTTACCTTCAGTCGCTAACAGATGAAAAGGTGCGAGTTTCAGATCCGTGATATTTTTTACTTGCCAACAGTAACGTCTATAAGCCTCTACATATCCTTTGACAGATGCTGTGCGTTCCTGAAACACATCCAGCATTTTCTTCACACTTACACCGCGTTGTTCAGTGGACATCAAAGATGTAATTGCTGCGTCAACAGCAACCTGAGCAGATGCTGCAACCGGTGCATATTGCTGTCGTAATAATTCCTGTGCTTTAACTGACCACGGCATCAACTCACAATCAAGACATAACCAATCTGTATTCAAGGATTCCCATATACCCGTTTTTTCAGCTGCATCCTTCACGCGTGTCAACAGTTCTGTTTCCACAGAGACATCGTCAAAAAATGGTCTGCCGGTGCGTGTGTAGCAGGTCCCTATTGTCTCTACTGAAATACCGAATCGTTTCTTAGCAGATTCTGTATCCCGACAGACGACAACGATTGCACGTGAACCCATGTGTTTCTCTTGCCAAATTACTTTTGATACACCTTGATTACGATAGTAAGTAAAGGCTTCTGTTGGATGTTCAAGTAGATCAGTCGTTTTTGACGTTTCACAGGGTGACATCGTCGGTGGCAGATAGATTAACCATTTCGGATCGACAGCAAAACGGCTCATCACTTCAAGCGCGTTGACAGTATTCTCCTCACGGATGGTTACATTGTGATTGAGTCGTGTACTGATAATCCGTTTTCCAATGACATCATTTATGTTTAGAATACCGTCATCAATATGTTTTTGTGTAGCAGACGATCTGCTTGATTCATCAATTAGCGGTTTAGCAGGTTCATAATAGGTGCTGTGTGCTGGAACAGATGCAAGTTCTCTTTCAGGATAACGCAACGCTGTCAAACGCCCCCCATAAACGCAGCCTGTATCAACATTGATGGTTCGATTTATCCATTGCGGTTCTGGAACCGGTGTATGTCCATATACAACAGTTGCCGTTCCTCTATATTCTTCTGCCCAATTAAGCCGTTCAGGCAGACCGAATTCATCTGTTTCTCCAGTCGTTTCACCGTAGAGTGCAAACTCTCTAACCTGTCCGGATGCTCTTCCTTGCATTTCTTGCTTCATACCAGCATGTGCCACGACCAACTTAGCATCATCAAGAACATAATGACTGATTAATCCCTCAATAAAATCAGCAACCTGTGACCGAAACTCTTCCGGTTCTTTTTCTAATTGCGACATAGATTCTGTTAATCCGT
>CAZURU010000017.1:0-1010 GCA_964623585.1 uncultured bacterium | reverse complement strand
TATTAACATTCTTACCCCGCAATGCTCTGGCAAGTTTTACATCATGATTTCCCGGAACACAGATTGCAACATCGTTCTTGTGCATATCCATTACCATTCGCAGCACTTCAACAACCTTTGGACCTCGGTCAACATAATCGCCAACAAAAACGGCTTTCCTACCCTCTGGATGTGAAACAGACGTCTTCCCATCAGTACCTATTTTGATATCATATCCTATATTTTGCAGTAATTCAAGAAGTTCATCATAACAACCGTGTATATCCCCAATAATGTCAAAAGGACCGTGTTCATCTGTTCGGTCAGTCCATAGTTTTTGCCGTTCTATCTTTACAGATTCCACTTGCTCTGGTGAGGAAAGGACATGGACATAGCCTCTAAAACCCTCGCGTTTTAGACCACGCAACGACCTTCTGAGTTGACTGATCTGTCTGCGAATAACATCGGGTCTAATATCTCTGTCGGGTCTTCCTTCGTTTCGCTCTTGACAAATCTTGGATGGTAGATTAAAAACAATGGCAGCTGTCAAATAATGATATTTTCGTGCTAATGATTGTAGAGTTTTGCGTGCCTCTGCTTGTACATTTGTAGCATCAATAACAGTCAATTTTCCTGCTGACAGTCGTTTAGCAGCGATGAAATGTAGAACATCGAACGCGTCTTTTGTTGCAGCTTGATCAGTCTCATCGTCAGAAACAATACCTCTACAGAAGTCTGAAGATAGAATCTCAGTAGGTTTAAAATGCTGTTGTGCAAAAGTCGACTTTCCAGAACCTGAGGGACCGATGAGAATTACAAGTGATGGATCAGGGATATTGATATGCATAGAGGTATCGTCCGCACCAATTGAATATATAAAAGCGAGTTGCTTTTCTGATATTCAAAACTATCTGATTATTGTATCAGAATCTGTCATTAAAAGCAACTCGTTTTTTGAGTTGGGGTGTGTAAAGATTTTGTCACTTAATCTTCAATACCTTCACCAATAATACACATTCTGTTAGATTGTG
>CAZURU010000016.1:0-27444 GCA_964623585.1 uncultured bacterium | reverse complement strand
CCACTCCCTGAATCCGAATCCAGAAGGCAATGAATAAGACAACGAAAAGCAGCATACCCGTTAGAATTTTCTGAAGATAAATCGGGCAATACTTAGAGGGTTCAACCATGTATGGGGTTTCTTTATTTTATAGTAAATGGAAGCATATTATCAAATTGAGCGCGGAAATCACTCCTACAGATACCTCGGTTATTGTAGGAGTGACTTCCAATTCACTATTGCAAAACCTAACCATTTAAGAGTGGGAAGACTACTGAAACTAATTCAAATGTAGCATCACCAGTACCTATAATATGATGAAAGTATAACGAAGATATCACCTGTTACATCATCAGGGTAAAGGTATTGATAACCGCTTCTACAATCTGGTTCGG
This sequence comes from uncultured bacterium, assembly GCA_964623585.1. GTDB lineage: Bacteria > Poribacteria > WGA-4E > WGA-4E > WGA-3G > MSPOR6. Next base: position 27,070 of record CAZURU010000016.1, on the reverse strand, counting down.
TGAAAGGACCTAACAACGCTAATACCCATTCCCAACCTTGATGGGTCAACTCCCACGTCAAATGATTTTTTGTATTTTCTATCAGAATGGCACCAATATCTTCATCACTAACTTTTGCTGATAGTCTGCACCCGTCAACGGGCGAGACAAAAGGCAAAGTGTGTATATCTACGACTGCATTATTGTCTGTAGCCAGAGGGGTTAACGCTTGGGATAACTTTTCAGCTTTCTCTGGTGTAGAATCTGATAGAAGCACCAGAGGGAACTCGTCGCCTTCTGGTACGAATTCAAGTACAAAACACATTAGTACCTCCTGCTGAAACAAATTCAAATCTTGCCTCACCAGCGCCGAGGCACTGTTGAAATTACAACGGAAATATCACTCGTTTCATTAAGCCATTGGTGACCGTGACCTTCATCATTTGGTCGGGTAAAGTGAAATAAATAATCTAACACCTCTTTCCAAGTTTGGCGGGTAAGTTTCCAAGTGAAATGGTTTTTGGTATTCTCTAACAAAACTACGCCAAAATCTTTCTTGGCAACTTCCGCTGTTAGTCTACAGCGATCAATTGGGCATATAAAATTCAAACCATGGATTTCCAACAATGTTATATAATCCGTAGCGAGATTAAGTAACATTAAGTATAACTCCTCAGCAGGACTTAACGCTTTAGTTTTACTTGGAAGGGCAGGAGATATAAGTAATAATGGACAATCTTGATGTCCATCTGGTAAATATTCAAGATACATAAACACCTCCTAAAGCAACGAGCTTAAATTCCTTCAATTTCTTCACCTGAAGCATCAATATTTTTCCACTTTCCTTTTCCAGGTTTTGTAAAAGGTTTATAGTCAAGGTGCCGGGTTTCGTGCCTCTACCCGACCTACAAGGAATATTGCGTTTAATTATCAAACTCACGCTAAACTAGCATTTTAAGAGTGGAAAGGCTACTGAAACCAATTCAAATGTTGTTTCACCATCCCCTATAAGATGATGAAAGTATAACGAGGATATCAGTCGTTTCATTATCAGGTCGAAGGTATTGATAACAACCGCGACCTGGTTCGGTAATAAAAGGACCTAATAACGCTAACACCGACTCCCAATCTCGACATGTCAACTCCCACGTGAAATGATTTATTGTATTTTCTATCAGAACTGCACCAATATCTTCATCACTAACTTGTGAAATTCCAATATTAAAAATCGGATCCTCAAAAATATTGTTTTCTGCTGACATTGAAGGGTTTTCATTTTTTCATTTCTGTTTATATTGTTGCAACAACAACAACACTCCTTGACTAAAATGAATAGTTTGCAGTTACCGAAACCAATGAACTCAATTTAAACGCATCACTACCTTGTTCTGAGTCGTCCCATAGCGTTTCTTGTTGAATGGGTAACATAAATGTAATGGATAAAGGGACATTGTAAGGTATCGCTATGGATGCGCCTAATGATACCAAGCTAAACCGAAGTCCCGTATTGATGTCAATCTTACCGTCCCAATGTGCATAGGATTGATACAAACCGAGATAACTCGACTGCAATGAAAGCCAATCAACGACCTGATAGGTCAATCCACCTGAGTATGTGACCTCCCATGACCCCTTATAGGTCTTGCTGTTTTCATAGAACGGAACCTTACTACGTATACTTGCATTCGCTCTTAATCCGCCATATAGAGGTAAGCTGTAATGCAGATCTGCAATTGGGTTGAACGTACCAGTACCGAATTGAAGATGAAGATGCTCGAGTCCCTTATCTCCGAGTATCCAGGGATCCTCCTCAGTCTTACCAACTGGGATAGTCGTACCAATTTTTGCAGTAAACATACCGTGTTTATAAAAGAGACCGTGCTGACTATATGTTAACAAGAGATCTAAATCTGAAAATCCCTGATATGTCGCGTCCCTATGATGAATATTCTGATAAAGTAAGATCTTTCTTCTCACCTCAGGATCAACGATGTTTTCAATACCATCAACACTTGCTTCTTGATTTTTTATCTCATAAGGTACAAGTGCATCCAATCGGAATCGGCTATTGATCTGATACTTTAAACCTACATCAAAACGGACGACATTCATCTCAACTTCATGCCGATGTGCAGCGACAGTTTCCGGTAGACTTCCAATAGAGGAGAGACCTTTAACTTCCTCATGTCCACCCTTTGCGTTAAATGTTCGTGTACCTAAAGTCACCTGAAATCTTTTATTTACTGAAGTTAGACTAACTTCACTTCCCCCACCTTGCGGGATAGTAGGGTTGCTTCAGGCACCTCAGCTCTCTTGTGCAAAACCGAGTGAAATGAAAACAAATTGTAGCGTTAATATTACTGTCAAAAGGTTTTTCATTTAGTGTTTCCTCTATTTTCTTATGTTTTCTCTATTTCATCAGTTTAAGTCTGATTCTTTGGATCTCGTAAAGATCGTAACATGTTGTTCTCTTATTCTATACACACCGCTTCTATTGTCTTGTTCCATTTTGTAAAGATTATAACATGTTTCTTCTCTTATTTCAATCTATAATGAATAACTGGTACCAATACCTTCACCAATAATAGTCTTTTTTTCTAGGTCCTCGGACAATAGGACAGATCAATGGTAGATCAACACTATAGTCTCATTCAGCTGAAGCATTCAAAAATAGCGAAGGTAAGCGATTTGACAGAGAAATTGTGTGCTTGAAAACAGAAAAGCACAACTGAATATTATTTGTCGGAACATGACAATTAGCATTTAAGAAAGGCACATTAAATTATGAACGTCAGTCACAATGTAAGAAACACGGAGCACTATTAGATAGTCCATTCTAATTGTTCGGGTAAAGGGCGCGATTTGGTGTTCCCTCCTACCGATGGAATGCTTATGGTAGGAGGGAACTCTGATTCCCGACTATTACTTATATCCACAAGTTTAGTCTGGACTGTCCACTAGTTTCAATGATATGTCATTTATTTTCAGCCCAAAGCGTAAAACTTGTGATTAATCCAATGATTGTCAATAGCGTCAAAAATCTTTTCATCGTTGGGACTCCTTATTGTAGTTTGGTAGGTTGTAGTTTGGTAGGTTCAAAAACTTATAGGGGTCTATTGCCCCATCCTTAAAATTGACAACTTTGATATTAGATGGAATATCAGCAGGATCGGGAAAGAGGACGCCTTTCTTATCAGCGATTTCATCAATAAGATCGGTTAACTCATCCAATCCGCCCATGCTGATACTGCCATCTTTATGGTATTCTACATACACAACATCCGGGTATATCGGAACAAGATACCCAGATGAATTCCGAAGATCTAACACAGGCTTTCCCTGTGAAAGCAACTTGATTTCAACGCGAAGCCACAGTTCTTGTTCTGCGGTCGCGGTTGGGAACACATCATCTGCTGAAAATATTTCTTCCCGTTCCCAACGTTTTGGTATAGGTTCAGGTATTGGTGGATAGAACCCGAACCCGTGTGGTGAAATCGTTTCACCTATACGAAAGATTAGTGCGTTATTCTCTCGTATTTTATACTCAAAATATACACGCTCTCTCAAATAAAACCCTGTAGTAAAAATGACAACGCCAACCAATGAAAACACTAAAATCGACAGGAAGATAATCCAAGACTTCATACAACCCTCATAATCCTAAAAATGAGTAAGGTTCAATACCCGCATCATCATAGTCAACGATTTTTATATCTGCGGGGGCATCGGAGACACAAAAGTTGCGATCTGATTGTTCTTCAAACGCTTCAAGCAACATTTCAAATCGCATTGCAGTTTCAGGATGTCCCCCCACTTCAGAGATATACCGACCAAAATGCGGATCATTTGTCCATCGCACATAGACCCGTCCATCAATATTCGGATACACGCGACCATTTTCCATCGTGCTACCCATAACTTCTATGCCTTGATTCGTGAGTTTTATTTCCACACGTATCATCAGTTCATGTTCTATTGTATCGGTTGGGAAAAACTGAATATCTTGGGGCCAGGAAGCGGGGATCTGTGGATATGCTCCTAAACCATAAGGTGAAATATCTAATGCCTCAGTGCTTATAGGTTCAACTACACTTGCATCTTGTATGTTGGTTTTTTCAACAGTTGTGTCGATTTTAACCGATGTTTTCTCTGCGGAAACTGACTTGTTTTCCGCAGGAACAACGTCTGTAATTTCAACATCATCTAATGCATGTACTGTTTCCACTGATTTATTTGCCGTTGTCCATTCGTGGGAAGACTGCTGTGTCTTTTCATATACTTGTCGGTAAGGTTCAGTAATCCATTGATACCAAAAATAGCAACCTACAGATACAAGAATAAGTACGATAACACCTCCGATTGTTAACTTTATGTACGCGTTCATGCTTTGTATCTCCTTTTAGTTGGATTCGCTGTGTAATCTGTTACCAATCCGTTGCTCTACGGGATTTGAGTTGAGATAGCGTAGTTTGGGCAATACCTCTGTGCAAACAGAAACAAGCATCTGGACACCTACAATGCAACATAAAAAACGCTAAGGAACACCTTGTCAAGTCAAAGCACGCGATCACAAATATATAGCAGTTTCCAAATCCTGCAAGAACGTTCTTTTTGCTAAGCACATACCATTCCCAATTAATATGGTAACACAAATTCCTACGAATGTCAAATATTTTTTTAATGTGCAGAATTTTACGGTATTGATCCCATTTTTCATGTTTAATTCATTTGACATCTTAAAATTTATGACTTATACTATATCTGAAAATTGTTGAGTTGATTAACCGAAACAGGTAGAAGAATTACGAATTGGATTAAGGTGTATATGGAAACAGAATACATCCTTGAACTTCAGAATGTTTCCAAGACGTTCGGTTCACTTCTTGCTGTAGATAATATAACCTTTCAACTACAGACAGGGGAAATACATGCCATTTTAGGTGAGAACGGTGCTGGCAAGTCCACGCTCATGAATCTCATTTACGGACTCTATAAACCTACGAACGGAAGGTTCTTCATCTCAGGTCAAGAAAAACAGTTTAAGTCTCCTCGTGATGCTATTGCTAATGGCATTGGTATGGTACATCAACATTTTATGTTGGTCGAAAACCTGACCGTCGCTGAGAATATAGCACTCTACCTGTCACACTTTTCTAAAGAGAAAAGATACTCACACCAGATTGAACCCTTATCAAGATTTAATAAAATCAGCCAAATTCGCTTTAAGAAGGATGAAGCGATACGAATTACTGAAGACCTTTCACAGAAATATGACATGGCTGTTGAGCCTCGCGCACCTGTTGGTAGTCTATCTGTTGGGTTGAAACAACGTGTTGAAATTTTAAAAGCACTTTCGGTTGATACACGGATACTTATCCTTGATGAACCTACAGCCGTACTTAGTCCACAGGAGGTAAAGAGTTTTTTTCAAATTCTACGCGCGTTACAGGATGACAATAGATCTATCATTTTCATTAGCCATAAGATGAAAGAAGTTTTGGAAATTAGTGATAGGATAACAGTTCTGAGAAACGGCAAGAAAGTATACTGCGGTAAAACAGGTAAACTCTCCCCTCAAGAACTCGCGAGAGAAATGCTGGGTTCTGAATTGACAGATATTCAGAAGAAGAAGAGTACAGTAATTGACGAACAAGTACTGAGAATTTCAGGTCTCTCCGTTAAAGGAAGTCAGGGGGAAATCGCTGTCAACAATGTGTCATTGGAAACATGTCGTGGTGAAATAGTCGGCGTTGCCGGAGTTGATGGGAATGGACAAAAAGAATTTGCCGAGTCTATTATGGGGCTGCAGCCTATAACAGCAGGAACTATAGAGATCTCAGGTAAAAAAACAATCAACACAGATGACATTCGCAGAAATGGTGTTGCGTATGTTCCAGAGGATAGACAGACAACGGGAATAATCGGCACATTTTCTATTGCAGAGAATCTTATGTTAAACATTTCACATTTTGAGAATGTAGCACCCCACGGTCTGATTGATCAAAACATAAAATATGATTCAGCAAAAAATATGATAAAGACTTACGACATCCGTCCACCACACGCTAATCTATCCGTATCAGCACTCTCAGGAGGGAACCAACAGAAGGTCGTCATTGCAAGAGAACTGACAACAGATCCAGAACTACTCGTTGCTGTAAATCCAACCCGTGGTTTAGATATCAGTGCTGCCCAATTTGTGCATCAGGCACTACTTGAGCAACGTGACAATGAGAAATCAGTGCTATTGATCTCAACTGAGTTAGATGAGGTATTGCAGTTAAGTGATAGATTGTTTGTCATGTCAAGAGGGGGCCTCATCGAAGCCACAGAGTATAAAGACAGTATAGAAGCGATCGGATTACTCATGTTAGGAGAACGTATTCCAAATGAACAATAGTTTTTTGATTGAGGGTAATTCACATATTAAGAATTGGCAGCATCTCAAAAATTGGGTTTTCATGCCGCTGTTGATTTTGCTTAGTTCTTTTTTAGCGAACACAATCGTTATCTTTTTCTGTGGATATAATCCATTCCAAGCTTATTTGGCGGCACTTAAAGTTGTTTTAGGGTCTCCCAGTTATATAGGTGTGACTTTGGTAAAAAGCACACCATTTCTTATGACTGGTCTTTCTGTGGCAATTGCGTTCAGGTGTGGAATATGGAACATTGGTGCAGAGGGACAGTTCCTTGTAGGGGCATTAGCAGCAACGTGGTTCGGTACAAAGTTAGCAGCATATCTCCCCCATACAGCATGGATCGGTATACCGTTAGGCATCGGATTCTCGATTGTAGGTGGAGGAATGTGTGGTGTAATTGCTGCGGTTCTAAAGATCACCCGCGGCGTCAATGAGGTAATTAGCACCATAATGTTAAATTATATTGCAATCAATTTAGTAAGTGCTATGGTAGATGGAGGCCCATTACAGGAAACATCAGAAACAGGTCCGCAAAGTAATCCTATATACGAATGGGTTAAACTGCCAAGGTTTTTTGAAGGGCACCGAATTCATCCTGGTATCATTCTCGCTGTGATTTTGGCTATAGTCTTGACGTATGTATTGTTTAGAACGACTTTCGGGTATCGCCTTCGAGCTGTAGGTGAAGGTCCTGAAGCAGCGCAGGCTGCAGGAATATCCATTAAACGAAATACACTTTATGTGTTTTTTTTAAGTGGTGCACTTGCAGGTATTGGTGGAGCAATAGAGCTGATGGCTCTCGGACCCCACTTGACGAAGAACTTCTCCCCTGGATATGGATACACTGCCATTGCAGTTGCTTTATTGGCAAGGTTAAACCCTCTTGCAACTGTCGCATCTGCCCTATTATTTGGTGCACTGACACAAGGTGCATTTGGCATGGAAGCTCAAGTCGGCATCTCTGGCAGAATAACATGGATGATGCAGGCGATAATACTCATGTTTGTCGTTGCTGCTACATCTCTAAAATATTTCCAAACAAAAAGGTATTCTGAATAGGTGTTCTATTTTATATATACCATTTCAAAGAATTGCGTATAGAAAGGAAACAAAAAGTGCTTCTTGAACAGACCCTCGCTGCGACTATCAACGCAGCAACACCTCTAATACTGGCTGCTTTAGGTGAGGTGATTTCACAACGGTCAGGCGTAATCAACATCGGAATTGAGGGTATGATGTTGATGGGTGCACTGTGTGGGTTGACTGCTTCATTTTATACATCAGGAATTCCTTTAGTTGCACCGTGGATTGGTATTCTCTGTGCTGGGATTGCGGGTCTTGTCACCGCAATGCTTTTTGCATTGCTGGCGATAAAACTAAGGGGTGATCAAGTTATAATCGGCACTGCAATTACACTGTTGGCATTAGGCTTTACGCAAGTGGTATATCAACGTCTATTTGGTAAAACCGGTAGTCCAAAGTCTGTCCCATATTTTCAAGAACTCGAACTTCCGATACTCTCACAGATACCGCTGATTGGACAAGCACTATTTTCACACAACATCATCGTCTATCTATCTTTTGTGCTCGTTCCCTGTGTTTACTTTTTTCTTTTTCATACGCAACCTGGATTGCGAATTCGGGCATGCGGCGAACATCCCAAAGCAATATCTACTTTCGGTTCAAACGTCGTAAAGTTAAGGTCAGTGTGTCTATTGTTTGCAGGTTTCATGGCAGGTATAGGTGGTGGTTACCTTTCGCTCGCGGATGTTCCATTATTCACACCAGGTATGACTGCCGGTCGAGGCTTTACCGCTTTAGCTATCGTCATTTTCGGTAAGTGGCATCCAATAAAAGCATTCTGTGCTGCACTTCTATTTGGACTTGGATTTGCTCTTGATGCACGATTTCAAGCGTCAGGATGGGGTATTCAATATCAGTGGTTTCAGATGCTACCTTATCTGTTATGTTTAATTGTCTTAACCGCTAATTCAGGTAAAAAAGGTGTAGGAAAAACACAAGCACCGCTCTCATTAGGAAAAACTTATGATTCTTCAACGTAGTAGAAGCGCACTTAGAATGTACTACCAACTCGCAGGTAAACTGATTTCGTGGGAACATCTGGTACTTCAATAAGAGGGTAGGCATAATCAACGCCTCCAATCAGCGGTCCTATGTGTAAACGAATTCCTATACCGACTGAAGATGGTAACCATTCATATCGTATATCTTGCACGGCATTCCACACATTACCCGTATCAAAGAAAATAATACCTCGAATCGGATCAAATATTGGAAATCTCAATTCTGTATTGAATATAAACTGTAGATTGCCGCGGTGTTTCCCAGTACTATCCACCGGTCCCAATCCTCTATCTTCATATCCTCGAACAGTTGTACTGCCTCCCGCCCAGAATCTCTCAAATGAGATCAGTTCTGTTCCCCCACCATTACCGCTGTCTGTTTGTAGTCCTGTTGTGGTGCCTAATCGGAGTGCAGTTGCCATGACCAGACCAAAACTTGTTAGTTGTCTATAATAGCGTGCATCAGTGACAGTCTTTATAAAACTACTTTCACCACCTAAAAATCTTCCGGCATATTCAAATGTAACCTCATTTAGAGTGCCTCTGATAGGATTCAACTTTGGAAAGGTACTATCTTGACTCCACAAGAGCGTAAGACTACTAACTGTTGTTGATGATTGCGGATGATAAGTTACAATTGATGTATCCTTTAAATAACGAAAACTATATTGCAGGTTAAGTCTTTGGTATTCTGGCAACTTCCTATTGATGCCAAAGCTGCCTTGTAGTGCTCTAACATCATCATCCTCCTCCAATTTCCTACCTAAGAACTGAACACTCCCACTTGTTCTACCAATTAACCATGGTTCAGTAATTGTTGTATCATATAGGTATCCGAGGGTCCCCCACCTGGCTCGTAACCTAAATAACATATTGCGTTTGAAGAGATTCAGATGGCTAAGTGCAATTGTGCCTCTTGGTCCATCAGAGGAACTATAACCAATGCTTGTTCCATAAGAACCTGGTTTTCGTTTTTCAAGTCGTATCTCTATATCTCTAATTCTTGTTTGTTTATGTTTATTAGTGGACGTATCAATTTGTGTATTTTCTGTATCTATCAGATGTGGGGTAGTCTTATTAACCGGCTGTTGGGATGTTTCCCATCGGATTCCAGGTGCAAATAGACCAGTACTGTAAAGATTCTGAATGGCTGTGTTCAATTTCCCTAATGAAAATAGTTTACCTGAAAGATGGGATACCTCTCGATTCAATACAAAAGGTCTAACACCTATGTCACCAAGAAAATAAAAATTTCCGAATTGGAACCGATCCCCCTCATCAATCTCAATATGAAGAACACCATGTTCATACACTTCCAAATTATTCAACTCTTGTCTGAGCGTAAATCTTGCAATACCATGGGTATTTTGCATGCTCCACTCAGTACCGATCTTTGTTGCATTTGAAGTGTCAGATAATTGAAGTTTAGACTGTTCAAATGCTGTCCGTAATTCACTTGGTACTAAACCTGCATCTAACTGTCTCGTAAAATTACCTTCTATAGTAAAGACTGGTTTGATAGACTTTGAGACATATTTGATTTCGGTTATTTTAACCTCAACATAGCCGAGTTCTTGATAAGCTTTTAGAATAGCGTTCTCATAATTCTTCTTGAATAGACGCGCGTTTGGAATGGGAGGTGTAATCTGTAAAGTCCTAAACAGTGAATCAGAATCTATTACACTATTACCAGAAAAGATACATCGAAAAATCACCTCCTTGTAAGGTTCGGCAATACTTAGTCTTATTGTGGTTTTTCCTATACGACTGTTTTCGACATCTTGTTTAACAACTTCGTGCCTTATTGAGACATCAGGATATCCCGCCTTCTCATACAATAATTTCAACCTTTGTTTATCTTTCTCAAGTGTCTGTTCAGAAAAGTAACTCCGTCCAGAAGAGAATCGTCGTAAGAGATTTCCTGAAAAGAATTTAACAGGTTTAGATTCTATTTCTCTAAGTAATTCACTGTCCGTAAATGCTTCGTTTCCGATTAATTCTACCTTATCTACAATATAACGTGTACCAAGTTTTATAATGAATTGAATATGTAGTGGTGAATTCGTTAACTTCTGTATTTTAACTTCGGTTCCATGATATCCTTTAGCTTTAAAATGTGCATCTACAATCTGTATCCAATAAGACTGATCATTGATAAGCTGTATTATTTTACTACGGAGCTGACCTTTCTCAGAGTCGATCCGTCTATTTCTAATCTTAGCAAGTAAATTCAACAAAGTAGATTCTCGGAAAATTGGTCTACCTTTCTCATCAATAAAATCGAGTAAAAACTGAATCCCTTCATCTATACTAATTTTGAGCAGTTCCTTATCAGGATCAATCGAGTAAGTAATTTTAGTACTTGGATAATACTTTTTCCGATAGAGTTCATTGATTCTATTCACACTATTGTTAACCTTTTTCTTCTGATAGATTTTTCCAACGTGAATTTGACACAATTGATATATACTTCTTGTAAATATAGCATTATTTCCCAAAATTTGTACTTCCCTGATATATGTTGGAAAGCCTAAGTCAATATGAAATCTAACAGTTGCAGCAGCATGATCCATACTCGGTTCAACTTTGGCAGAGAAATAACCGTATTCACTACAAAGTTGTTTCACAGTGTTGATATCATGCTGAACAATTGTATCATTATAGATATCGCCGGAGTTCATTCTGATTGTATTGGTAATTTTTCGTTTGAATTCATCTGACAATTTACCCGTTATTCTTATATTTTGAACCCGCCAGACACTCTGGATCTCATATTTTAACGCAACTCCCTGATTCGTCGTGTCTATAGATACCTCAATTTGTGAATAGTCTTGTAATGCATAAAGAGATATAACGCTCTGCTGAATTGCATAACGAGAAAACTGAGAACCGACTTCAATTCTCGACGTTTGATGTAATTTGTTAAGTTCATCAGGATTCTCTATCACATTACCATCAATAAGGTATTCTATTTTGATAATCTGTTGGGAACGCAACGTCTCTTGTTCAAATTGAGTGTATTGGTTGGATTCTGTGTCCAGACCTATACCTGTTCTCACAAGAAATAGACACAATGCTAAAACAAGTACCATACAATATCCATGCTTGCTCAACTGATATACGGAAGGAACTGCATGGTGGGTCAATAAGCAAGAATAAGTCATTAGAAATGTCCCTGCAACAATTGGATATCTACACCAAATTCACCTTTTTTTTCATTTCCTTCAACTGTGATCGGTAGATTCCAACCAAGGAGTGTCAAGGGGATTTCTGCAGTAATATGACGTTCGTTTGCATTAAAACCGGAGGAGATAGTGAAGGTTATTCCAATTAGGGACTGTGAGAAAGTACTTCCAGGTAAAAGAAGCGCGAGCAGATCGGCTTCAGTTAATTCTTCAGTAGTTGATGAATTAATCGGTTCCGCTCTTAAAGTCAATACTGCCTGATCGGGATTACCATTCTCAAGTGTTCCAGTTACAGATGCATAAAAATCATAGTCGGCTGTACTGCCATCACTCTGTAGTACATTTCTAATAGTATTCGGTAATTTTAGATGTATATTTAATTCTGGGTTAAATGATTTATCGCTTTGGTTAATGATTGTTGAAGTAATACTCTCGTCAATCTCAAAGATCTGTGTATAAATACTAATTATTCCTTTAGGAATAGTGACTGTACCCGAGAAAATCGGGCTCTGAATTGTTCCATTCAGCTGACCATTACAGGTTATTTCTATGTTTGTTGTGCCTCCCGTTGAGGATAGCAAATGAAAACTATCTGACACTTCAATCCCTATACCTAAGTTAAGATTCCGTAATATTGGAGCATCTGAGATAATATCTATATCGCTGACAGTCGGTGCAGCAAACGATTCTAACACATCTATCCAATTCCAGTTCTGTTCGTACAAACCTGATAGTATCCTTATATCTCCATCCAAAATAGGGTTATCTACATTTCCATACAGATGCAAATTGTCAGTACTCAAAAGTATTTGATATGTGCCAGGTTCTATAAAATCACAGTTTTCAAGTTTTGCATTAATATCTATGGTTTTGAATTTCATCCAATCTGATGTTATTATCCCATCAATTGAAAAGTTACCATTGTTTAACATTCCATCCATATTCTCAATTTGTATTCCCTGGTGTGAGAATTCAAAAGATGCGTCAACATTCTCAAATGCGATGGGTGCGTCAACTAAACTTATGTCTAACTGGTTGACGTTACCTTTTCCCTTAAGTTGTAAGGCATCGGGTGTACCTGTCAACGTTGCATTTACAGTCACTTGACCGTCAGCTGATTGAATACCTCTTTCAATATCTCTTAATATACCGAGCTGATCTAACGCAACATTTACCGTCATTTCCAGTTGTTCCGAAATTGGTCGGGCTTGCAGAGTTGAAAAAGATAATAGGAAAGGTATATATCCATAGCAGATCAGGCGATTATCACCTAACTTTATTCTTGCAGGATTAGACTCAGCTATAGTCCACTGTTTCTCTGAATCTATATACTGCATGATACCGTAGAATTCATCAATGGTAGTCTCATTTAGCATCAGTTGCCGACCTGTGAGTTTCATTGCTACCTCTGGTGCTGCATATTCTCCCTTTACGTCTATTTCAGCGGACAATAATCCCTTAAGGTTATATTTTTCACGGAGCGCATCGGAAAATGTTTGTTGAACTAAGTCAAGGTTGAAGTTATCCAATTTTAGATTTCCAAACATCTCACCTTGCATGTTCCAACGACCAAAACAGCTGACAGTGGTTGTGGATGGTATCCGTTCTGTTTCATCAGTTGCGTTAGTTTCTATCACATCAATTAGCTTCATTTCTTTAACTATAAAAGTACCAGAATGCAGGGAGATTGGAATTGGTACTAAGTTAGTAAACTGGAACGATTTATCAATCCCGTTTATAGAACTTGCAAAACCAATTGCCAGTTCATCAATGGAGAATTCCGCCAATGCCTTTTGACTAATCCTATCAAATGTGATTCTATTTTTTACTTTTGGTAATGGTGAGTTTTGAGAGTTTTCTAAGCCATGAAAATAAAAGAATGACTCAAACGGTATTCTCAGTTCTTTCAACGTTGCTGTAACATACCCGTTTACATCTTCGAAAATCTGTTTAGGTAATGTTTCACTAAGTATTGAACCGAGTGGGTATTGCTCAAAAGTGAGTCCTCTTATTAGAAATGCTTTAGGAGTTAAGCCATCAAGCTGCAATTCACATTGATCAAGACTACAAGTACCATCTTCAACATCAAATTGAAGATTTTTTAACGCAATCAGATTCCGATTTGCAGCAACTTGAATACTAACGTTATCCAGTGATTGCTGCATATTCCTGAGTTGTAGTTTAGGAGATTCTATAAATATTTCACCCTCCAAAAAAGGCTTGCATGTAGTTCCATTTAATGCAACATTTACATCAAAGACTCCTGTGGTTTCAGAAAAAATAGAATGAACACCAGGCATAAAGGTAAGAGGTAACTCACTGCCGATAAGCTGCAAACCCACGGCAGAGTCAATAAAACGTTCAGACATATCTATATCCATAAAAGAAAGGTTGAACGGCACTTTCCCTTTTAGTAACAGTTTATCTCCGTTATTCGTCAGTTGTGTATTGAGTGATATTAGTTCATTCAGATACGCCATATTACCCGTGAATTGTAATGGAGCAGTTGAATTAGTATCCACGGCCGGTTTCAACGAACCTTCCCAATTTATGGTCAGTCTGGGATCATCAAGTGTACCATTGGCTTCAACGTTAATCAAAGCAGTTAACTCGGGTGATTGTAACTTTAACGGGAGAGCAGCTGTGATGTGTTTCTTGTCTAAACCAATGTCTAACTGCTTAGTATTCGTTATGCTATAATTGAGGATACTAAGGTTGAGTGCTTCAATATTCGTATTTGATATAATCCGGTTGCTTGTTAAACCTGTCCCAGTAATTCTTGTAATACCACTTACTACTCCCTTAACAGATGTAGGCGGTTGCATAAATAGACGTATATAGTCATCAATCACAAATTTGTCATACGATAACCCAAATTCAAACTGTGTTTCAGCAGCGTCCTGAAGTGAAAATATCGCTTTACCAGTAGCTATATATTGTCCTGTACCAGATGATCCAGACAAATCCAGACTATTGACTTTCAGCATACCTTTACTGTAAGTCATTAATGTCCGAAGTCCTTCTATTGCAATCGGATTGGCAAAATTGCCAATCTGGATCGGTTGTCCCTCTATTGTCTGTGTATTAATATCAAACGACGGTTCTGAAATCGTTCCCATTACATCAATCTTGCCGTTAAGATTACCACTGATAAGCGGATTCTGTTGGGAAGAAAAGTAATCAGCAAAACTATCATTCAAGTTTTCCTTAATTAATTTATTGAAACCATTCAGGTCAATATTCTCGCTCTTGATGTAAGCACTGATAGATGAATCTTCAAATTCATGCTGATTGACATCAATGTTTCCTCCAATTTCAACCGCGTTACCGAATACCTGCATGGTAAAAGGTTGAACGTCCACTTTTCCATCTTGCCAGTTAATTATGTTAGTGGCAAAACCACTTTTCATCTCAGTGATGAGAAATTCTCCTGTTCCAGTTTTTATGACCAATTTCGGTATTCTCCAATTGACTCTCAAACGGGGATTTTTTAATGTTCCATTAAATTCAAAGTCGTAATAAACTCTCCCTGTAATTGGGATACCGAATGGGTCAAGAAACGCTGCTAATTCCAGTATTTGATTGCCTTTGGAGGATAGGTTGATTTCTTCAGTCTTTAGATCAAGCTCGCCTATAGATTGAATAAAAGGAGTTTCATCATCAGATGCTGAGAGTGAAAAATTAGAAAAAGTCAGTAAATCATCTACTAATTGAATCGAGAGTGGTTTTGGGTTAGTAAAATGAATACCTTTATACTGAAGTTGGGTTTCCTGAATGCGTATGTTAACATTATATGGATATATACGAGCACCTAAGTCTTTAACATTATCAACAGATATTAATTCCAACAGTGTTCCTTCAACATCAACTCTCCCATTAAAAGTACCATCTATATCTTCCAGTGTTGTATTAATGATGGGTAGGAAATAATCAACCGGAGTCTTTTCACAGTTTATCGTAAAGTAATACTCATTTGGAGATTCACTCGCTATAGTACCTTCAATAATGCCGGTATCAGCAAATGCCTTTCCAGTGAACTTAAATAGTTTATCTTCTTCTATAAGGATTCCGCGAAGTTTTGCATTACCAAGAGGGTTGTTTTGAAATGTCATATCTGAAAAACCGAAATCTACCGTCATATCAACATCACCTGAAAGTGGGATTGAAGTTTTAAAGTCGAAAACCATTTTACCGTCAAGCGGGAAATCGGTAATATCAGATGCAAGTGCAAGTTCTGTCAATTGTATCGGTTTCTCATCAAGATTCTTGATAGACAGATCAAATTCTCCACTGTTTGCTACATGAAGATTAAGAATAACCCGCTGATTACGAGCTGTCAGTATAAGATCTGCCATTGTTAATGCATAGTCATCAATCCCCATAACTATCTTTGCCGGATCTAAATTGACACCCCAAGCATTACCATTTTCATAAGTGAACGTTCCTGTTCCATCAAGACCATCTATGAGTTCACCTGATAAAACGAGCTCTCCTGTTATGTTACCTGCAATTGGATAATCCTGAAGGCATAGGAGTCTAACATATTCAGGTGTCAGCACAAGTTTATCAAGAATGATGTTAAAGTTCGTTGGGAAGTTCTTAGCAATCCCAATCTTACCCTCAACCTGGATCTTGGTTTCACCCTTATCAGTATTATGCACCACTTTACCATTTTCAAAGTGAAGTGTCCTGTCAATAAATTTAAAGTCACTTGATGAATGACCTATTGGAATTGGATTGTCCTCTTGATGAGAATAGTAAGTTTCGGGTATAACTAAATTACCGGTTATGTATCTTTCACTGTTTACATTTAAGTTTACACTTCCAACGCCTTCAATTGGGACTGAGTTAGCAATACGAAAGAGTTTGCCAAAGTCTACATTACGAAGTCTTGTATCAAAATTCTCAATAGAACCTTCAACCTCAACCTGGATGTTGTCAATTACACCAGAAGCATTAACATTGGAACCTTTCCCAGCATCAGCAGATAACTTGCAGCTTAGATATGAATCGTCTAAAGAAGTAAATGTATCTGTATTTCTATCTACAAATAGATTTACGTTTAACATTCGTGTCAAACTATCAAGATGGTAATTTCCTTCTGTATCACCACTAAATTGAATTGAACCTTGAATTGTTCCGTTTTCTATACGAGGAGAATCTGACGGTAAGGTTGTGAACATAGACAAAAACGGTTGAAGATTTACCTGATCAAATTCACATTCTCCTTGACATGATATTTTGTTATTTGCATAGTGCTGCAAACGTCGAATCAGGTTCGTCTCCGATGTATTGGAAAAGGAAACTCCTGCATGCATGGACATTGATCCGCCAGCAATCACAGCATTCAGTTCATCTATCATTAGGGGTTGTGTGGCATTTAGATCCAAACTTGCACCAATATTTATTGACGAAACTTCTATAGGTGAGATAGGTTGCTTAGTCGTATCAGATGGTGCTTGCGGGTCGTTGTTATATGAGAACCTTTCCGAATAACCTGTAATCTGACCCGATATATTGGATTTATTTCCATGTAAATCCAATTCAATCACTCCTGAACCATCAATGTTTGTTTTATCATCAAGTAGTTTTTGAATGTCTTCAGCATTAAATGTTAACTTTACAGACGTATTCCATTCACCTGTCACATGATCAAAATCTGCTTTCTCAACATCAATCTCTGACTTTCCAGTTTTTATCTTTAGTGTACTAAACGTATTTCTATCAGTAGACAATGAGAACTTAATGTTGTCTATGCTGGCAAGATTAAATGCTGATTGATTTATAGACAGACTCCCCTCACCAATAGAGAATTCACCCGTATGATTCCACTGTTCATAAGAACCCTTTAATTTTATTGCTATGTTAGGAAGCTTAAATTCTAAGTTTCTTTGTTCGTCTGTGTAATGTATTGTACCATTGATGAGAGTAACTTTAGATACAGCGAAGTTAATTGAAGTATTGTCAGTAGATGTATCGGATTCAGGCTCTTTTCTTTGGAATAATCTTGATATATTCACCTGTCCATCAGTTCCGCGATATATCTGAATTTTCGGAGTGTTTATATCCAAAGAACTCACAAGCAACTTCCGTTGGAGTAATCCCCAGAAATTGTATTTTAGGACTATACTTTCCGTCGACATCACCGATTTTCTATCGCTTTCTTTATCAACAATAGAAAAATCATCTATTCTCACACCCGTAAGTATATTCCCCTGCAACTCACCGATCTCCACAGAATACTTACCATCAATCTGTTCATTTAATGCTTTCTCAAGGCGTTGTTTGACAAAAATATCCAAAAACCAATCGGAAGTAATACAGAAATATCCACCTATACCGATTAATAGTAATGTTGCTGCTATATATAGTATTAATTTTCTACGTCGTGTTAGCATCTTTATACCTATTATTTTAACTGTGTTCCGAAAAGTTTAAATGTGCATCATCAACAACTGCGTTTATATATTTTGATATGTGGGTATATTGCGATTTGTAGACTGGACGACTGATATCGGTACTATCGTCATTAATCTTATCCCTATCTCTAAGCCAAAGAAGGTACTCAATGTTTGCTATGTCACGATAAATTGGAGAGAATGTTATCGCCATGAGTTCAACTAAATGATCGTTATGCACAAATTTAACCAAATCTTCCAATAATCTCTTGTGGATTTTTGGATCATCAACGATACCACCTTTCTTAACATGGACGCGTCCAGCTTCAAATTGGGGTTTCACAAGCGCAATGGTATCTGGAATTTCTAATTTCTGAAAAAAAACAGGTAATACTTTTTTGATTGAGATGAATGAGACATCAAGCACTGCTATCTCAGGGGGAAATGTAAAAAGGTTCGGGTCAATATAGCGGATGTTAGTTCTGTCGATGACTTCTACCCGACAATCTTGTCTTAGTTTCCAAGCAAGTTGTCCATATCCAACATCAACTGCATACACGTATTTGGCTCCATGCTGTAATAAACAGTCAGTAAACCCACCTGTAGATGCCCCCACATCAATTGCAACTTTATCTTGGACATTGATGTTGAATTCTATGAGTGCTTTCTCAAGCTTTAATCCACCACGACTGACATATTTAGCAGAGGGTTTAACTTCAATCTCATCTTTGTTAGAAACTGATTGACCGGGTTTAACCTTTGGGTTGTTGTTAACTTTTACTGCCCCAGCCAATATCAGCCGTTTCGCTTGAAGGCGGCTTTCTACATATCCCCGCTTTACAAGAGCAATATCTAATCTTTCCATTTCTGTGAACTTTTTTTGTCATAAATCATCAATGCTAAACAGTCTTAAACGATCACTCGGTCAGTTTTATGATCTGACAGCTAATGTTATACCTGTTCGTATAATTGCTTCAGTATCAAATTCATACCTTTCCTGTAGAGTCTTTACGTCACCGTGCTCAATAAACTTATCTGGAATACCTAAGTTTCTCACTTGAACATCTGAAATAGCTTCCGTTGCCAGTAATTCAAGGACTGCACTACCGAATCCACCCATCACTACGCCATCCTCAACTGTGATCACTTTACCTATGCGTTTTGATAAATCTACTATTAGCGATACGTCTAACGGTTTCACAAAACGTGCGTTCACCACAGTCGTCTCTATCCCCGTTTCGGACAGCGTTTGTGCTGCCTCAAGTGCTGGATAAACTCGATTGCCTAAAGCGACGATTAACAGGTCGTCCCCTTCACAACAGACCTCTGCTTTTCCTATGGGGAGTGGGGTTGGTTCGACTTCTAACTTTACACCAATTCCTGCTCCGCGTGGATAACGTAATGCAATCGGTCCCATCTCATAGGAGAGTGCTGTTTTGAGCATAAATTGCAGTTCATTTTCATCTTTTGGAGCCATCACTATCATATTCGGTATAGAACGTAGATATGCAATATCAAAAACCCCGTGATGCGTCGGTCCATCTGCTCCAACAAGTCCAGCTCGATCAAGAGCAAATACAACTGGTAGATTCTGGATACATACATCATGCAGCACTTGATCATATCCGCGCTGCAGAAACGTTGAATAAATAGCAACTACCGGTTTTAGTCCTTCTGTAGCCATACCAGCAGCGAACGTAACTGCACACTGTTCAGCTAAGCCGATATCGAAACAACGGTCCGGATAGACTTCAGCAAATTTTTCTAAACCCGTTCCTCCCAACATCGCTGCTGTTACACCGATGATGCGGGAATCATGTTTCGCTTCCTTAATTAACATCCTACTAAAAATATCCGTATACTTAGGTATAGCAGAGGTAGGACGTTTTGAAATGCCGGTCTTCACATCAAACTGACCGCTCACACTATAGAATTTGACTGGATCTTCTTCTGCTGGCAAATAACCTTTCCCTTTCTTCGTTACAACATGAACTAACATCGGACCAGATAACTCACGTATGCCAGTCAACACAGGAATTAGAGATTCAAGGTCGTTACCATCAAGCGGGCCAAAATACCGAAACCCAAATTCTTCAAAGAGGGTTCCAGGTTTGAGTGAAGCTTCAATCTTCTGTGCAAGAGCTTTTGCGTCTGATGAGATAGATTTGAATAGACCTTTGCTTATCAGTTCTTTTGCTCCAGTCCTAAGTCGATTATAGCCTCGTGAACTGATGAGCCTATGAAAGTGCTTAGATATTGCACCGATCGTCGGAGAAATAGACATCTGATTGTCATTCAGGATGACAAGTAGGTCTTTCTTAAAGTCACCAGCAGCATTTAGACCTTCAAGAGCCATTCCTCCTGTTAATCCACCATCACCAATGATTGCAACGACTTTAAAATCATCTCCGTTTACATCACGCGCTGCAGCAATACCTAACGCAGCGGAAATAGAAGTGCTTGAATGGCCAGCCCCAAAAACATCAAACTTACTCTCCTCACGACTTAAAAAGCCGCTAATTCCATCTGTCTGCCGTAATGTCTCAAATGAATCAAGCCGTCCTGTGAGTAACTTATGGGGATACGCTTGATGGCCGATATCCCAGATCAATTTGTCGTGAGGCGTATTAAAAACAGTATGAACTGCAATCGCTAATTCTACTGTACCAAAGTTAGGCGCGAAATGCCCAGGATGTTTTGATAGGACAGTTAACAGATACGTCCGCATCTCCTCAGCAAGTGTTTCAAGTTCGCTGATAGAAAGTACCTTTAAATCATTTGGAGAATTAATCTTGTCCAAGACCATTGTATACCATCCTATCCATCCTCAAATACAGTTTCCATTATGTCACTCTCGTTTTCTGCATCATTCTCGTGTTCTGTATCCGATACTTTCTGAATTCTCAGTTCTGCTTTTTCAAGAAGTTCTCTACATGAACGTACTAAACTGATTCCTTCTTCAAATAACTCAAGAGAAGCATCCAATTCTATGGTGTCAGGAGTTTCCATCTTCTCAACAATCTGTTTCAACTTTTCAAGCTTTTCTTCAAATGTCAAATTGTCTCTCCTTTATTCTATACATTCGTCAACTGAACATGCAATCCTTCCCTGAGAGAGTATTACGTTTATGCTGTCCCCCGTTTTCACATCTTGACTTGAGGTTATAATACTGCCAGATGAATCCCGACATAGACTATATCCTCTGTCCAACGTTGCTAAGGGACTGAGACTATTCAATTGATCTGCTAAAGATTGTAGTTGTGTCTTCTTTTCTTTCATTCTGTTCTTCATTGTTCCAAGATATGTAGCCTCTAAACTATCAATGATCTGGCTCAGTTGATTTATAACGTCCAGACGATGTGTAGGAGACAACGCTTTATGTAATCCTTCAACTTCATCTCTTTCGGTTTTGAGTTTAAGCTTGATAAGTTCATTCAATCTACTTTTCAGACTATTCAGATAAGTAAGAATCTCCGTTCTATCTGGAACAGTATCCTCAACAGCAGTTGAGGGTGTAGATGATCGATGGTCAGCCACCATATCCGATATTGTGTAATCAGATTCATGACCTACAGCCGAGACCACGGGAATTCTTGATTTGAAAATTGCCTGTGCAACGATTTCTTCATTAAATGCCCAAAGGTCTTCTATAGATCCTCCCCCACGTCCAACTATCAATAGGTCAATATCGCTTCTTCTATTCATTGCAAACAGTGCGTCTGCAATTTCACCAGCAGCCTTTTCGCCTTGAACGAGGCTTGGATAGAGTAAGAGTTCAGCTAAAGGATAACGTCTGCTCAGTTGTTTAGAGATGTCTCTAATTGCATCACCTGTTTCTGAGGTAATCACCCCGATTTTTTTTGGATATTCTGGTAAGGGTTTCTTATACTGCTTATCAAATAGTCCTTCATCTGATAGTCTCTGCTTTAGCTGTTCATAAGCTCTTTGAAGCGATCCGACACCAATAGGTTCTACTTGGGTTACATTTATCTGATATACACCTTGGACAGCATAAGTGTTTATCTTTCCATTGACTAATACTTCATCACCATCTTGCATCTTATGTTTTATTCGTGCTGCGTTACTTTTCCATATAATGCACTTGATACTACTCTTTTCGTCTTTTAGTGTAAAATAGATATGTCCTGAATTAGGACGACTTAGGTTAGAAATTTGCCCACGTACCCACACGTTCTGGAGGATTGGTTCCTGTTGAATAATACGTTTGATAGTATTGGCAATTTCTGTAACACTGAAAACAGTGCGTGGAGGAGAAATATTTAGACTTAACTGTTTATCCACTGCTTATCCATTCAATTTATGATGTATTAGATTTAACATAATCAAATTTGCTTACAGTTGTGCTTGGATTCTATGAATGCTAACTGCCAAACCCGTTTCATCATCCAACTCAACTGCAACGCCACATAACTTTACATTATCCTTTGCAACACCGAAGCGTGCAGGCATTAAAGTCAAGAAGCTCTCCAGGACTTTATCAATTCTGCTACCGATAACAGAGTCGTGAGGACCGGTCATTCCAACATCAGAAATATAAGCCGTGCCTTTAGGTAAGACCCTTTCATCTGCAGTCTGAACATGGGTATGTGTTCCGATGACAGCACTAACTTTACCATCCGAATGCCATCCCATTGCTATTTTTTCTGATGTCGCTTCAGCATGAAAATCCAATATTACGAAGTTCGTTTCTGCTTTGATCTCTGACAGGATTGAATCTAATTCATGAAAAGGGTTATTATACCTATTCATGAAAATCTGTCCAGCGAGGTTAATAACGCCGAGTTTAGATTCACCGTTCTGAGATGAAACGATTGTGAAACCTCGTCCAGGAACTTCAGCGGGATAATTAGCAGGTCTAATCAACTGAGGCGTTGTGTCAATGAATTCAAGAATCTCTTTTACATCCCAAACATGATTACCGGTTGTAATCACAGAAACACCAGCAGCCAACAACTGATCCACAATCTCGAATGTTAATCCTTTTCCACCGGCAGCATTTTCAGCATTTGCAATGATGAAGTCATAGTCGTTTTTGACATGCGACTTTTCGGATGCTTGATTTAGTCCTTTTAAGTATTCAGTTACTGCCCTTCTCCCTGGATTTCCAACAATATCTCCAATAAATAGTATTTTCATTTTGCTATTTTCATTTCTTAGTATCTATATTACGGTTTTTGCTATAGATTTTATAGTTGTATTCTAACGAAACTTGTATTCTAACGAAACTAAAGGGCTATATAGATTCTAATTCACTAAGTGTAAAAACAGACGCGAATGAACATGCTAAAGCGTTAATCTTTTCCTCTCCTCCTGCCTGTCTATCAATCACTGCTATTACATGCTCTACAACATGCCCTTCATCCCGTATCTGCTGAATTGACTTACACACCTGTCCTGCGGTTGTAATAACATCTTCAATAACAACAAGTCTACTTTTTTCTTTAACGGCTCCTTCTATCAGATTGCATGTACCGTAGGTCTTTGCTTCTTTTCTTACAAAATAACACGGGTAACCTGATTGTAAAGAGACAGCAGTAGCGAGTGGAATCCCACCCAATTCCAGGCCTGCTAAACCATCAAATTCGGCAGGTAGTAGTTTAACCATCAGTTCAGCAACCGGTCTGAGAAGATGCGGATCACTTTCAAATCTATATTTATCAAAGTAGAAATTACTGATAGTACCTGATCGAAGTTTGAACTCACCTGTCAAATATGATACATCTCTAATCTGATGTATTAACTCATTCTTTGTCATCTGTGTTTACCATTGCAGCAGAAAACTAATGCACCTCAATGTGTGCGCCATCCTCAGCGAGAACTTCTCCGACTATTGCCGCTTCTGGACAGTCAGCAGCATGAAGTTCCTGCACCGCTGCATCTGCGTTCTCAGCTGGTACTGAAAATAGCAATCCACCCGATGTCTCAGCTTCCATTAGAATATGTTGCATCGCTTCCGATACGGATGAATCGAAGGTCACACATTCTGATAAGAACGCGCTGTTAGCAGTATAGGCTTGTGTATAAGTATTTTTTGCGACAAGTTCAGGTGCATCTTCAAAATACGGTACAGATTTACTATCAACCCGCAGTCTTACGCTGTTTCCTGCAGCCATTTCAGATGCATGTCCAAGCAATCCATACCCCGTTACATCTGTACACGCACTCACACTATGTTTCAGCATGATAGATGAAGCCGAAGCGTTCAACCGGGTCATCGACTCCACTAACTGTGGTAACACATGATCCTTAATTTTGTTAAATTTCAAGCCAGTTGTAAGTATACCGATGCCAAGATTCTTTGTCAGAATTAGCACATCACCTTTACGTGCTCCATAGTTCTTGACAAATTCATCTGGATGCACCACACCCGTTACAGCGAGTCCATACATCAGTTCAGGTGAATCCACTGTATGTCCTCCCAAAAGTGCTGCACCCGCTTCTGTAGCCTTTTCGGCACCGCCTCTCACAATATCACCCAAAATCGACAGTTCAAGACTATCTTTGGGCCAACATGTAATGTTTAATGCCGTTTTGGGATGTCCTCCCATACTGTAGACATCGCTCAGAGAGTTAGTTGCAGCGATAGCTCCAAAAGTATACGGATCATCAACAATTGGCGTGAAATAATCCACAGTATTGACAAGCGCAATATCATCGGTTAATCGATAAATACCAGCATCATCAGATGTTTCTGTTCCAACCAATAGGTTAGGATCATTAGATTTCGGAAGGTTCTCTAAGATGTGTGACAGCTCCCCCGGAGCTAATTTTGATGCTCAACCTGCACACTTGACTGTCTTAGTGAGACGGACATTTCTTTTTTTCATGGTTTTTGATTACCTACAGACAAAAATGTAAAATTCTAATTGGATGGTCAGATTGTAATTGGATGTCAACACTTTGTCTTTAAAAGAGATATGTAACTATCTGTTTAAGTTGTTGAAAAAAGTGACCAAATTGTTCAATTGTATTGTTATCACATTCTGTAATAGTGTTTGACTTTCTGTGTACATTTAGACTGTTTAAGACACTGCAATAATACCAAGATTGTGCGTCATATCCACCGTGAAAACGTTCCCAAATTGTATCGCCAATGTTTTCATATTCTGATAAAACAGTTCTTAGGTTATGCAGTTTATCTGCACAAGTTACAATGCAGACTTCTGTAGTAGCGGTTTTTAGTGCCTCAATCCGTTCTTTCTTACGTGCAGTCCACTTTAGCGTCTTGTTTTCAGAACAACCTTCAACGATGTCAGCAACATCAGCACCAAAATCCTTACGTATAGACGCCAATGTCAACTCTGTGTCTTCAACTGTGTCGTGCAGTATGCCAGCGATGACCACTCTTTCAGAACAACCCGCATCCATTAGCATAAGTCCCACAGCAAACGGATGGCTGATATAGGGTGTATTCGTTCCTTTGCGAAGCTGACCCTTATGGGCAATTGCAGCCAATTCAATCGCTTCTTCAATACGGTTTTTTCGGATATCTTCTTCCGTCATGCATTAAATCGCTACTCTATTCGCGCCTATGTTAAGTGTTGATGGTTTCCAATTGTAATGTTTACAGAAAAATTTATGTGTTAAATGATACACTATTTCTACCAATTCAGTCAAGGTTATTTTATTAAAATCGAATGTGGAGAGTTTTTGTAGAAAAATGAATCGCGGATTACGTGGGTGGGAATAGAGATGGAAGGATGGAAGAGGGGATGGTTGGAAGAGGGGAAGGATGGAAGAGGGAAGGATGGAAGAGGGGAAGGATGGAAGAGGGGAAGGATGGAAGAGGGGATGGTTGGAAGAGGGTTACAATGTTGGAAGAGGGGAAGGTTGGAAGAGGGTTGCAATGTTGGAAGAGGGGATGGTTGGAAGAGGGGAAGGATGGAAGGATGGAAGAAACTCATCTGTCATAACAACAGACAGTGTTAATAGGAAAATAGTAATGCTAAGTGTGCTACATCTCAAAAAGCCTCCTCATATATTCAAGTAAGGTTTCAAATCCCAGAGTAGGATAGTGTCATCAAAGCTGCCGCTTGCTAATAGCGTACCATCTGGTGAAAATGCCAGATATTCAACATCAGTCGAGTGGCTCCATAGCGTTGCAATATTTTCACCATTTTTAACGTCCCATAAACGGATAGAAACTTTATCTGTTCCACTCCACCAGGATCCGGATGCAAGATACTGTCCACAAGGCGTGAATGCCAAAGCATAAGGGTATGTACACCCCCTGGGAGGAAGTATTGCTAATTGCACTTCATGTGTTGTGGTATTCCACAAACGTATTTCGCCAGATATACCCCCAGCGATCAGGTCTCTACTCGGTGAGAAAACTATTGTCTGTAATCTGCGCTGTTTCGGTTTCGATGGTGTGGAGTTATAATTGATTATTTTTAGGCGTCATTGCAGTTGATTTGCATCTCCTATGTACAGGTTAGTATCTATCCTGCTGATTGTTGTAGAAAGCGTGGCAACTTGTTGGCTTGAAGCAATATTCCACACAAAAGCAGAGCCTTCGCTTGAAGTGCAGGCAAGTTGCTCACCATCCTTACTAAGAGCAATCGACAGAATTGCCCCTGCATGTCCAGATAGTATTTTTAAAGGTTCTTTTCCATCAAACACATAACAATTACCCTCTAAATCTCCGAACGCACAAGTTCCTGTCGTTGGGGCGGATGCAGAGGCTCTTAGGCGTGTATCTGGTTCTGCGAAAGTTGCCAGGGCTTCGTCAGTTTCAACATTCCATACGTTACCTATGTTTGTATTCCTTTATCAGCACACCAGACATAAGCAACACCCGAACGACCCGTAGATGTAGCGAAGTGCTGATTATCAACCGAAAACGCTACACTGGAAATTCCGAATGGAAATCTTGCTTGAGAAACACAATCGCCTGTAGGAATATCAAATACCTTGGTTATTCTACGGCTACTGCAGATTATAAACCGTTCCATGTTGGGAGAGAAGGTAATCTCTTTAGCCGC
>CAZURU010000015.1:0-28922 GCA_964623585.1 uncultured bacterium | reverse complement strand
TTTATTTAAGTGACAAAAACTTTACATATCCTTGATTGATTTTTATCTTGCATTTCTCCCGCTTATAGGGTATAATTGTAGAGTTAGCATGGGATGGGGTGGTCTCCTATATCCCTCATCTACTTATTGCCTTTCGGAATCGCGAATTGAAAACTTGTAACATAAAATAATCCGCTAAGGCGAGTGTTTTCTGTTATGCTGCTATGGTCTTGGAGGCGTTAGTAGTGGGACGATGCCTGCGGGTAATTGGTTGAGGAGATTCTCTCCAAATCGCTGTTCTGTTACTTAATGACATTGCTTGCAAAGAGGGGTTCCACTCGTGCTCCGTTGAGGAATAAAAAAGCACATCATCTGGTTTTAGGTGGACAGTATTAACGATCGATTTTATCAGTTCGCTTGAATGATCAGATAAATATTCCGCCACTTCAAGATTCATCCGATCTATATCGGCAAGAAAACCACCTGCAGATAATTCATAATTCCGTGGATTGGTTTCAACCTGCTGGAGCTTTTCTACTTGTTTTTGAAAACGCTCGATGCGATTCAGCGTTGCTTTAAGTTCTTGATGATTTTGAATCATTATGAATTACCTCAACTATGCCGCGGAGTGTGTTGTCGCGTTTAACCTGCCAATGCTTCACTGCTTCCTGTTCGCCGCCTATTGCTGCAAGTTTGCGGTTCCAGAAAACGCTTGCTCCTAAAATATTCTGTGCTTTTTGATGATCAAAAATGAGAGCAGCTGCACCATCTACCTGCTCAACATCAAAGGTATCCATCATCAGTAGAAAAATATCTACGTCACCTGGAGAAGGCTTAGATGTTACAAATGAACCAAACACAATGAATCGTGCAACTTCTCCAGTGCTGTTTGCCAGTAGGAAAATACGCTCCAATCGTTGTCCAACAAGTTCTCTTTGTTGAGTCCCTGTACCAAAATGCTGTAGAGTTTCGGATAAAGTTGCTTGATGAATTCCTATGGGAAGATCACCATTATTGTCAAATGCTGGCCATTTCTTCATTTAGATATAGGTTTGGTTGTCCTGTTACATTTGCATCGCAATGAGGTTGCTTATCTTCACTGCTGCATCTGTATGTGAAGAGGCAAAGTCCCCTTTAACTGTTTACTCACAACTTCCCTTCCTCTACAATTCAAGTTGTTTGTCTGCAATGATAACACATTCGGCGTGCAGATACCAGTTAAATCTCATAGAGAATCAGCATGAATTTTATAGCTGCTGTAAACGATTACAATTAGAAGGGTTACTGATCGGTTCGGAGTGTACTAAACATTTGTGGATCCAATTCTGCCGCCTTTTTAAAGTTTTGGAGCGCAAGGTTAGTTTCACCTTTTTCTCGGTAAACAGTTCCAAGGTTGTAATATGCCTCGGCATAATCTGGGTTAAGTTCTATTGTTTTGGTAAAGTCTTGAATAGAAAGGTCCAACTCACCTTTAAAATTATAAGCAGTACCTCGGTAGTAATACACATCGGCATGGTCTAGGTTCAGTTCTATCGCTTTATTGAAATTTTCAATAGCTAAATCGTCAAAACCTCCCTTGAAAAGATAGGCAAGTCCGATGTAGTAATATGCAATCGAATGGTCTAGATCGAGTTCTATTACCTTGTTAAAGTCCTCAATAGCCAAGTCATAATTCTCTTTTCTCAGATAAGCAATTCCACGATAGCAATAGGCATCTGTATCGTCAGACTTTAGTTCTACCGCAGTGGTATAGTCCGCAATCGCTTCGTCAAAATCATCTTTTCGGGCATAAGCACGACCTCGGCGGTAGTAGGTTATGGGAAAATCTGATACGAGTTCTATTACCTTTGAATAGTCAATGATTGCTTTGTTAATCTCATCCTTATCATCATAAGCAAGGGCACGATAATAATATGCATTAGCATCATTTGCGTTTAGTTCAATCGCCTTGCTATGGTCTGCAATAGCATAGTCCAATTCACCTCTATAGCAGTAACCTTGTCCTCGTTTGTTGTAGGCATCGGCATAGTCAGGCTTAAGTTCTATCACCTTGCTAAAGTCCCTGACAAATTTCTCAGCGTCATTTTTGTCTCCGTAAGCAATTCCGCGATCGTAATAGATAGCGGGATCATCTGGTTTCAGTTGTATTGCCTTAGTGTAATCTGTGATCGCCTTATCTAAATCCCCTTTTTTGTGGGAAGCCTCACCACGCACGTGATAGAAACTGGCATCTTTAGGGTTGAGCTTTATCGCTTGTGTAAGATCTGCAATACCTCTATCCAAATCACCTTTAAGAATGTAGGTAGCACCACGAGTGCTGTAGTTTCCTGCATCAGGTTGTAGTTTTATGGCCTCAGTAAAGTCATCAATAGCTTTCTCAAAATTATCTTGGTTGTAATAAACCGAGCCACGATAGTGATATCCTTCTGTCATATCTGGCTTCAGTCGTATAAGTGTGCTAAAGTCCCTGATGCATCTGTTGAAATCTTCTTTGTAATAGTAGACAAGGCCACGGTTGTGGTAGGCATCAGCAAAATCGTGGTCGATTTCTACCGCCTTGTTAAAATCCTCAATAGCCTTGTCAAACTCGCCTTTTGTGCCGTAGGCAATCCCGCGATGGTAATATGCTATAGCAAATTCAGGATTTAGAGATAGTGCCATGTCGTAGTTTTTAATGGCTTGATCTACTTCCTCTCTGCAAGAATAAACAGCACCGAGAGTAAAATAGGCAAAGTCAGAATCTGGGTTAAGTCGGGTTGCCTCATTTAAATTAGCAATAGCTTCGTCAAAATCACCTTTCAAGTAATAAAGAAGTCCACAAGTGTTATATGTTTCAATATTATCAGGTTGTAGTTTTATTGCATTGGTAACGTCTGCAATAGCGTTATCAAAATTGCTCTGCATACCGTAAGTAATTCCGCGAAGGCGATATACCTCAGCATCATCAGGGTTTAGTTCTATCGCTTTAGAATAGTCTTTAATGGCTTTATCCAAATTGCCTTGCATACCGTAAGTAAGTCCGCGAAGGCGATATACTTCAGTCTCCTTCGGCTCCAGTTCTATCGCTTTAGTGTAGTCCTCAATGGCTTTTTCAAATTCTTCACTCAGCCCGTAAGCATTACCACGATCGTAGTAAACAGCAGCAAGATCGGGATTGATTTGTAGCACTTCTGTAAGGTCTCTGATGGCTTTGCCGTACTCACTCCTATTAAGGTAAGTAATTCCGCGAAAATAATAGGCATTTGCCACGTCGGAATTCCGTCGTATTGCTGCATCAAAGTTATCAATGGCTTTGGAGTACTCGTCCTGATTAAGATAAACATACCCAAGATTATAATAGGGGTCAGCCAACTCTGGTTTCAATGCTATCGCGCTTTTATACTCTTTAATAGCGGCATCAACCTCACCTTTACTGAAGTGAGCTATTCCACGGTTAACATAAGCATCAACATAACTTGGTTTGATTTGAGTCGCAGTGTTATAGTTCTCGATTGCCAAGTCAACATTGCCTTTGTTTTGATAAGTGAGACCACGGTTGTAATGGGCTTCCGCAAAATCTTGTTCCAGCTCTATTGCCTTGGTAAAGTCTTTAACAGCCTTGTCATACTGTCCTTTGATACCATGAGCCAATCCTCGGCAGTGATAGGACACGGCACCGTCAGGGGTCAGTTGTGTCACTTTGGCAAAGTCTTGACTAGCTAAATCATGCTCATCTTTTCTGCGGTAAGCAAGTCCGCGATTATAATAGGCTATCAGATAATCTTGCTTCAGATTTATCGCAGCATTGAAGTCCTCAATAGCCTTGTCCACCTCGTCATTTTGAAGGTAGACAGTCCCACGGCTGTTACGGTCCTCGGCATCATCGGATCTCAGTTCTATCGCTTTGGTATAGTCTTTGATGGCTCGCTCATAATCGTCTTTGCTAGCATAAGCAGTCCCACGAGTATTATAGGCTTCTGGATTATTGGGATTCAATTGTATAGCTGTATCATAATCTCGGATTGCTCGCTCAAACTCGCCTCTTTCATCGTAAGCAAGACCACGGTTTACATAGACCTCAGTCAAATGCGATTGCAGTTTTAGTGATGTGTTATAATCTTGAATTGCACGATTGACCTCACCTGACAGATGGTAAATACGACCACGATTGTAATAGTCCTCAGCAGAATTAGGTTCCAGATTTATTGCGTTAGTAAGGTGCTGAGATGCCTTTAAATAGTGCTTGGTTTTTTCTTCAGGGAGCATTGTTTCATTCTCAATATCTTGAGACTTTTGGCTTTCCATTAATTCTGAGTAAAAACTCCAGCGATTTGTCTGACTTCCAATGAAACCGTGGATATCATGGTAGATAGTTTCGTCAGATATGTCGAATTCTGGCTTTTGAAGTTGCTCCAGCAAAGTCCGCTTAAGTTCTTTGGGAATAACAATGATTTCATCCGACGTGATAAGGTCATTAGGAATAAAACCTTCAGGCGGTTGAACGAATATGCTTTTCTGCACATTGGGACGACTTCCTTGATCCGTATTCCGAGGTTTTCTAAGCCAGTCTTTTATATCTCCGTTTTTGTCTTGTAATATGATCCTACCATCTTTATCAGGAGAACCTTTGGCGGCGAAAAAAAGAGCCACGTAATGGTCAGTAGTAAAGTCTATCAGATTAGTTTTACCACCGAAGTGTTGGAGTTCAACGAGAATATCAAACTCGTCTGTTTTGTTACTATACCTTTTAGCCTTTTCCAATTCTCTTTTTTGCACTTCTTCTATATCGAGATCTAATAAATTAAGTTTTTTCATTTCTCGCCAGAGGTTTGACGATACCACCTTATAGCATTCTTGTTCACCACGGTAGATATAATCACCATCGGCAGATTTTTTCAATAATTCGCCGATTATCTCAAAGATTCTATTTGGCTCAATTTGTTCAGTGCTCATTCTTTTTCCTCCACAATGGCAATATTCTCTTCTGTTAAATTATACAATGCGTATACCATCTTATCAACCTTATTTTCAAGTGTTAGTCTTTACAACGGTCTGTGTTTTGATGTGAGGGGTGTTCTGTCCGGACAGGATATTTTTATCTGAATCTCGAATTTACGCAGAGGACACAGATGACGCGGATCATTGACTTGAAGCGTTTCATGCTTCACTTCAATTCTACGTTCTATGGTGCATCAAATAAAGAATAAACTGGACTAAGGCATTGACAACAAAAAACGAAGACTTTCATCCGCAGCAACCAAACCCCTAAGCTACCTAAAAACTTCATCAAGCCGCCAAACGAGTTTAAGCGCATCCGACCAACCTGTTTTAGCAAACAGATCTAATAGATTTAGCAAGCTTTTCAAACTATCTTTGTCGTCCCTAACCACATCTCGATAGTCTGCAAGAACAATTTCAACGATATCAACGATATCCTTAACTGCAATAGCATCAAGATTATACCCGTAAGGTTCACTTGATTTAGCAACCCGTTCAGCAAGACGAATTACTTCTCTTGCATTGCGTCTACTAAGGAAACTAATTAGCAACTGCATAAAATCATGTGCTGTTGAAGCAAACATTACACCAGTTTCTGGATCATCAGCAAAATCAATAACTTGTTGCATTAGAGGTTTAACTTCTTCATAGGCGCGATAACGTGCGTCATCAGAGACTGCCTCTGTTCGGTTATCAGATTGAATTCTCTGATGTGCAAATTTATAGTAGAGACTTGATATCACTTGATCAATCACTTTGTAAGTATTCTGTAATTTTTTCTGATTTTCCTCAGAGACATTCTGTCTCAGCGCGCTGCAAAGTTCATTTATCTTATCAACACTAACGGAGATAACTTCTTTGAGACAACTGATAGCACGTTCAACTTTTTTGGTTCCATCATCAGTCTCAAGTTGCTTTGGATCCAGGTATGTTTTTATTGTTTTCATAACAATCCGGGTTAACATAATTGAATATTGGTTCGGATCGTTCAAGTAAGTTTCATTAATAAACCCTTTTGCCCATGAATTTTCACGTTCTATTATCAACCACATCAATAGATAAACAAATGGGTCGGATGCTCCTATTTTCATTTCAGGATTAGGGGTATGCTTAAGTAACTTAGACATGACCTTTATAGTTCTGCTTTCATTCTCTTTTTTATATGCTACAAGATAATTTAATGTTCTATAGAGAAATTCTTGAACCACAAGATTCCTTTCAAGTTCTGCCCTCTGATTCATAATTTTCCAGAATTTTTCAGGATTTTTGACATAAACATTTGTGAGCTGCATTGCCATTAACATGCGAACAGACGGTACAGGATCTTTCGCAAGGAGTTCAATTGCATCTAATATTTCTTCATCGGGTTTGTGATATGCAAGCAATGATAAACCTTTCGCAGCTTCATGTCTTGGAAATGGTGAATATCCAATAGAATCAAATTGGGCATCAAGTTCAGGGTTTCGCATAGGAAGTTTATGTTTTGCCCCTTCTAAGATGATTTGGCGACAAAAAGCAAACGAATCGTTATCAAGGTTATTGACAATTCCAGCGAGAATAGATGCACACTCGGTCAATTTGCGCCAGAGTATATCAATAATCTTATTAGATTCTGTATAGTTCTTTATGGTAGAATAAACCGTTTGCATTTTTGGTAGAATAAATTGAATGTTTTCAGAAGTGGATTCATCCTTATTCCATTCTTTGCAAAATTGTTCAAGAATTTGGGAATATTCTTGTAATTTTTTATTTTCAGGTGTAGTCGTATCAACACCCTTATCTCTAAGCCATTTTTCTTCAGTTACTTTTTCTGATTTAAAAGTAAAACTAATCGGTGGTCGATTCTCTGGGACCTTATTTTCCTGTTCCATTTTTTTTCTGATTGACTTTGCTGCATCTGTAGATAATAATTCCTTAGGTATACATGCAAGAAGACTATTTCTATGCATTATAAGGTAATCATCATTTTCCTCATCCTTAGCAATATCAGGGAGTGTTAAGATGCTATTTTCAATCTGAAGACGTTGTTCATCATCAAATTCCGACATAGCATTCTTGAGGAACAGACCAAGTTCATAAGAAACCTCAAGATGTAGTAGTATCGGTTTTGCTATACATAAGTCAAATAAACGTGGTGCAAAAACTTTGGGGTACTGAGATGCTAATTTCAACAGGCGTTTCCAGAAAAATGCAACCCATACTTCTTGAAAGAGTATACTGAGAACCCAATCAAGATCAGTATCTTTCGACTCAACTAATTTGGTAATATATTCAAACAAGATATCTACCATTTCAATAGGTTCGTCTTTAACAGATTCGTCGGACGATCTTTCCGCATCCCAAAAATGACTATCGTCCTCAATAAAGTAAACAGGTGCATCAAGAAGATTGAACGTTTGTATCAATTCCTCTGGTTTGCGATCTTGCTTAATGTATCGTGCGATATGAGTGTGGATGACAAAATAATTGAGACTTTGAATTGCAGCCTGTAAGGCATATTTAGGTTTTTTGTGCAGGAATACCGGAAAGTGTTTTGCCAAGTGATATTGGCACATTTGGAAATCTTGACTACGAAAGGTGCTCATAGGAAATATAGGTCCACCTCGAATAGTTTTACCTTTGCTGCTGAATTGGTGTGAAAAAACAGCCCAATATATTCCAATAACAAACTCAGGATCATGATCCCAAATCTTGTCTATATGTTCAGATAACCGTGACAAAAAGACTATTGGAAAATCGCTCTCATTTAAGAGTTCAAGAACTTTTTCCAAAAGTAAGCGAGATTCTTCAATGTTCGTGCTAAAAGTCTTAACAACAATCGGGACTACCCAATGACCTCCAAGTCGATTGTACCGATCATCGTTACTTTTCTTTCTCTCTTGCCAAACCCATCCAAGCAGTTGACGTCCAACACGTCCACAAGTATCTACAACACGTGAATCTGTTGCCTTCTCAAGAATATCTGATGTAAGTCTTGCTAAATCCCAAGCAAAGTTGTCGAATAAATTTCGCGATGCTTGATCAAAAAAATCAATCCAAGGTGTTTCACGCTTAATTTCCAAGGTCTGTAGTGCCTGCAAGAGTCTTGCTATTGCTTCCTCAGCAATAGTTTCCCTGTTTTGAAGTTCTTGTATTAGTTCCTTCAGCTGTTCAATTTCTCGCGCTTCAATTGCGATTACGCTTGTCGGAATAAAACGCGCGACGAGGCGCAAATGTACAGACTGATCACTTTGTAAAATATGCCAGAATGCACGCCAGAAATATTTTGAGTCTTCATAATACCAAAGACGTGTAAAAAAATAGGTAAGACTGGGTCTGAGAAAGAGCGGACGCGAAGGGTCTTCAGTAATAAACTCTTCAAGCTTCTGTGGTTCGTCATCAATAAGCAAGACACTAATAGCATAGTCAAAGAGAATGTTGTGAGCAAAAGCGATCCTTTGTTCAGTTGAGGAAACTCTTGCCAATATTTCATCGCTAAGAAGGTCGTCTAATGCTGTTTGAAT
Organism: uncultured bacterium; assembly: GCA_964623585.1. Lineage (GTDB taxonomy): Bacteria > Poribacteria > WGA-4E > WGA-4E > WGA-3G > MSPOR6. The sequence continues at coordinate 20,463 of CAZURU010000015.1, read as the reverse complement.
TAGAGATTTACGGACATCTATTTGTCTTATGCTTAAAGAACGTTGTTTAACCATCTCTCGTGCGATTCCTTCAAGAACAAACAAACGGTCAATTTCATTGTCTGCAGATTCTAATCGTCGTTGCCAGAATAGGTTAAATAACTGTACTTCCGAACGGATCTGACTTAAAGAGTTTAATTCCTCATCTGATAAGTTCTTTAATATTTTTTCCAATAGCCAGAGATTGAAAGGATTAATTAATACTTTCTCTTTAAATTCGTCAGAACCATTGTCGTAAATAGAAATTGGACATCCAATTTGAACTAAGGCTTGTAGTATTTCGTCCTTAGTGAAAGGTGGAATTGTGAAATGTCGGCATGATATATCTTGGGTCTGGTAATCGGTATCATCAGAATTACCAAACAGATCTAATAGTTCTTGCGACTTTTTAGCATCATAAGTGCGGACCGTAACTGCAACATTCCAATTTTCTAGATCCTGAATTGCACGTTTAATTAAGATAAGAAAGTTTTTTCGTTTTCTTTCATCTCTTGCGGCATCAAATCCATCAAACAATAGTATAGCCTTGTTATCAGAAATAGGAACAGATTTTAGATGTTCAATCAGATCACCATTGAAAGATAATCCATCCGGCCATTCTTTAGGATCACTGTCTCCAAGTAAATCAATGGATAAAAGAAGATGTGGTATATTTGCTGATCGTAAATCTTGTAGAAGTTCTTTGAGTAAATGCGTCTTTCCAACGCCTGGTCTCCCAATTACAACTCCGTTTTCTCGTGAAACAAAATCATTTAGATTGTTACGTACTGTCTTTCGATCAACTTCAATCTTACTTGAATTTTCTTCATCTAACCAATAGTTGTTGACAGAGTCAATCCATTCCATTATATCTTGGGAATCATCTTCAGGCTTATTATTTCCAAATTGTTTCTCAAGTAATTCTTTTACTGTAATCAACTTATCGTCAGATAACTTTCGAATTTCCTCGATCAAATCTTTAGAATCAAGTATATCTTTTTTCTTATCAAATTTTAATAGGTCTTGTGTTATTTGGTCAAAATTTACACGATAAGCTTTTTTTCTAGTCAATATGTAGAAGACTAAACGATCGAATTTATCGTATAATTTATGCTCCATAAACTTTTTTAAGGTTTTCTTTAGTTTTTGTGAATCAGATGTTGATGTAATTTGGTAGGCAATTCTTGATTTATAATCTCCTAAATCAATAGATGGATAATTTGCTTTTTCAGACCAATTTAGATTCTTTAGATCTGAATGTCCAAATATTTCGGAAAACAGCTGGATTAATATATCTTCAGATACCCTGTTAATATCATTTAGGTACATTGATCCAGCATGTTCTACTTGGTATACAAATAATGACATCAATTCATTGATTCTATTTAGAGAGACTAGTCTATTCACTGATAATACCTTTATTCTTCTAATGGAATATATGTAGGACTGTTAGCAAAAACAAATAGTTACGTCAGAAGTGGCAAACTCAATTCGTTAACGCTTCGTTTAGAATCGTGTACTCGTTTTCCTGGTGAAAAAATTTTGGATATAATATTTATATGATTGTTCATACAAAACCAGAGTGATGTGAAAATCATCAGCAAAAACCCTACTGAGCTTTGAAGCAACCATTGTTAAAATGGTAACGTATTTTTCAAAAGGAATCAAGTGAATGTAAAGAACGATTCAACATATACTTGACAAAAAAATGAATTTGAGTAAAATATATTCAACAACTGTTTTACTTTGGAAAAAATGACATTATTCAGTTAAATTATATGGACTCTGTAGTGCAGCAAACAGACTCAATTCATTTCAGTGATCTTCAACCCGGTACGACTCTGATAGACAAATACCAAAATACAGAACGGGTGATCCGTCAAGTACAGAAATTCAATACATCCGTGCGACTCTATTTTGAGAATGATGTTGAACCGTTTACCTATTCTCTTGAAGAATTCCGGTTCCGGTTTGAAATTGTCTCAGATGCTTTTAAAGCGGATGCAAATTTGGTGAGGTTGGTTGCTGAGGCACATCGGCTGCGTCATGCTTATCTGTTCAATCCGATCTTTGCAACGGAGACATCGCTAATTGATCCGCTACCACATCAATTCATTGCTGTCTATGATCATTTACTGAAACATTTCCCACTACGTTTTCTATTGGCTGACGATGCTGGTGCTGGTAAAACGATTATGACTGGACTCTATATCCAAGAGTTGTTATTGCGGCAACAAGTAGAACGCGTGCTGATTGTACCTCCTGCGGGCCTGATTGGTAACTGGGAACGCGAATTACGTGTATGTTTCCGACTCCAATTTTCCATACTGACAAGTGCTGATGCTGCACACACAAACCCTTTTGTTGATAGGCAAAATCGTTTAGCAATTGTAAGTCTTGATACATTACGACAGGAACGAATGCAGGATTGTCTTTTTGAAGCAAAACCTTACGATCTGATTGTTTTTGATGAGGCACACAAATTATCTGCGAATTATGAGTCGGATGGTACGATCAGGAAATCAAAACGGTACGAACTTGCCGAAAAAATTGCTGCACAGGATAAGAATTTACTACTGTTGACAGCAACGCCTCACATGGGTAAAGATGATGCCTACTATTTCTTGTGGCGACTACTCTTGCCTGAACACCTTGCTGCACAAAAGGCTTTTGGACGTATGTCTGAGAGTGAGAAGTCAAATCACTTACTCCGACGTATGAAGGAGGAGATGGTTAACTTTGAAGGGGAACCTATTTATCCACCACGATATAGTCGGACTATTGCTTATCCGTTGAAGCAGGGAGAAATATGCGAACAATCCTTATACGATGCTGTTACAGAGTATTGTGAAACCTATTTTGATCTCGCTGGACAATACAACCGGATAGCGGCAAAAATGGCAATGATGGTACTACAGAGACGGCTCGCAAGTTCAACGTTTGCACTATTGCAGAGCCTTATCAGACGGGAGGAAAAACTTCAGACCACTCTGCATGAACTGCGTGATGGCAGGTTAACAGAAAATGGATTAGAAAGAGCACAAGCGAGTCTTTCAGGTATTGACATCAGAGCAGAAAAAACAGGGGATGAGGAAGAAATCGTTGATGGAAAAGAAGAAGCAGAACAGGTTGACGAAGATCTTGAGCATGCAACAGCAGCGCGTTCAATTAACGAGCTTGAAAGCGAAATCTCCCACGTTCAAAAACTCGTTATACATGCCAGAAAAGTGTTCAACATAAAATCTGAAAGTAAGTTTGAAAAACTGTGGGAGGCGTTAACAGACTATCAAGACGAAAAAGTTTTGATTTTTACTGAACATCGTGATACGATGAACTTCGTCATAGAAAGATTAGAGGCTTTAGGTTATACTGACAAAGTTGCTCAAATCCACGGTGGCATGAAATATAGTGAACGTGAAGAACAGGTAGAGTTTTTTCGCGACCCAGATGGTGCGCGATACCTCGTGGCAACGGATGCTGCTGGCGAAGGTATTAATTTACAATTCTGTTGGCTCATGGTGAACTACGATATTCCTTGGAACCCGGCTCGACTTGAACAACGCATGGGAAGGATTCACCGTTATAAGCAAAAGCGTACAGTGGTTCTGCTAAACCTTGTAGCTGAAGATACCCGTGAAGGGCGCGTGTTGAAAGTGTTACTAGACAAATTGGAAAAGATGCGCGAAGAATTAGATGATGATAAAGTTTTTGATGTTATTGGACAATAATTTAGCGAAATATCTCTGTCTGATCTCATCACAAAAGCCATCATAGAGAATCAAGCGGATGTCTCAATTCAGACCATTAACAATCAATTGGAAAACATACAAAATCAGATTGAAGGGCAGCAAAACTTGGTAACCAATAGCGAAGTGAAACGATTACTTGACAACGTTCAGGAGCAAAGAGAAGCTGCAGAAACACTTCGTATGCTACCCGCTTATGTTAGAGGATTCTTTGAAGATGCAGCACCTTTACTCGGTTATCGTATTGAAGGTGATATAGAAACGACTTTTACACTAAAACCTTGTCCGGACTTTGTAGAAGATGTCATTGAAAAATATCCTGGTGAACAAGGTCAACTAACATTCTCTCGGGAACTTGCTCTACCCACTGGAGTCGAGAAGCCAGCAGCAATTTTCGTTCATCCTGGTGAATCAATCTTTGATACAATCCGCACTCAATTTTTGGAGAAATACAACGCAGAAGGTGATCGTGGTGCAGTCTATTTTGATCCGCAAACTGATGAATCTTATCTGTTCTATTTAGTCAGAATACCTATTGTGCGAAAAATTGATGAAACCAGTCAAAACCATGAAGATATGTTGGTTGGAATTAAACGTTTTGCAGATGGACGTTGTGCAGAAACACCAGCACATCTGTTGTTGACGTTAATACCACGAACAACAAAGCAGAGCATTTCTACAGCGTTATCCTCTGATTGGGTTAACTTGGCAGAGGAAGTGGAATCCGTTAAGACTTTCGTAAGGGATGATTTTGGTTTACCTCAACTTTCCGATATTCACAATCAACTTGAGGCGGAATTGGCAATTAAGAGAAAACAGATTCAGGTTTCAAATAGTTTGCGAAAAGCAGAATTGATTAGACTTCGGGGTAAGCTCAAAGATGCGGTTTCCAGAGGCGTTCCGGCAGCGCAAACAAAACTGAATAACTGTAATCATGAACTCGAAGAATTGGATTTGAAACGTCAAGAAGCTGAAACGAAACTTATTGAGGAAATCGAAAACACTCAATTGGGCCCTGTACATATCCATGTCCGTGCCTTTGTTACGCCACCTCCTGTTGAAGCGGCGCAAACAAGAACACTTCGGGATGCCGAAACTATCGCTATCAATACTGCCCTTGAATATGAACAGGATCGCGGTGCCGAGGTTAAGGATGTCTCCAATCCAAATCTGAAAAAAGGATTTGATCTGCAGTCCAGATACCCAAACGGTGAGGTGCGATATATAGAAGTTAAAGGTAGGACAGGGGTTACGAACGTTGAATTGACAGCGAATGAATGGCGGCAAGCTGCAAATCACCGTAACCGCTACTGGCTTTATGTGGTTTATAATTGTGACACTGAACCGAAGTTATACCGATGCCACGATCCTTTTGGAAAATTAATTGCGAAGGCAAGAGGAAGTTTCATTATTAACGCCAGTGATATTATTAACAATCAAGAATTGTAAGAGTGCTCTATTCTTTCAATTTACCTAACTATATGGAAACGTCTTAGTCTGCTATAGAATCAGAAGATAACAAAAACAATATGAGATTACGAAAAGGGAAAACTAAAAATATACTTGAAGGTTCAATTAATGCTGCTCTGTTAGCAGTTGAAGTCTATAACAAACCTCGTACAACATTCCGCAGCCAAGCATATATTGTTTTAATGATTATAGCGTGGACACGTCTATTCCATGCTTACTTCAACAAAACCATTGGCAATAGGTATTACCACAAAGAGAAAAATGGACGCTATAAAATAATTGATGAGGAGCGAAAAGCATGGGAACTTGAGACCTGCATTGATGAATACGGAAGCCTTACTGAACCAGTAAAAGAAAATCTCAGGTTTTTTATTCACTTAAGAAATAAAATAGAACACCGTAATGTCACTGAAAAGGAGGTGGATGTCTCAATTTTTGGTGAATGTCAATCACTTCTTTATAACTATGAGAATTTGTTGATCCAGCTCTTTGGGGTAGAAAATGCCTTGAACGAATGTTTAGTTTTTTCACTTCAGTTTTCACACATGCGTCTTGATGAGCAAAGGCAAGCAAATAAGAGCGTTCTGTCCGCTGACGCGCGAGAAATACAGAGTTACATTGAAAACTATAGATCTAGTCTTGGCGAAGATATAGCAAATTCTCAAGAATTCAGCATTAAACTGCTTCAGATTCCTAAGATTTCCAATACCAATCGAAACGATATAGCTATAGAGTTTGTTCGTTGGGATGAACTTGATTCGGCGGACAGAGAAATGTATCAGAAAATCGTAACGATTATTAAAGACAAACGAGTTGTAGTTGAGGCAAAAAATGTTGGGAAACTCAGGCCGAAGGAAGTTATAAAAAGAGTGAATGAGAATATTTTACATAATTTCAACCAATACTATCATATGTGCCTTTATACTGTATTCACAGTTAGACCCCGTGGGGGAGATCCAAATCCGAATGAAACTAATACTAAATACTGTCATTATGACGAAGTTCATAGTGATTATATCTATCAGGATAGTTGGGTAGACTTCATTGTGAAACTTTTTGAAGTGCATCGTGTTACGAAAGAAAATATTCGTCAGGCATACAAGACAGATGAGAAATGGGATATCAACAAATTCTCCTAAAACTCAATATTAGTTCTTAAATCAAAAAAAGGAACCCGAATGCCACGTAGACTTATTGAGGAAGCCTTTCCATTGGAAGCAGTTTCCAAACACTCAAAACATGAAAAGAATATAAACAACGGACATATATCTTCGCTCCACGTTTGGCCTGCACGCCGTCCACTCGCCGCATGCCGTGCCGTGACGATAGCGACTTTGCTCCCAGATCCCGCCGATGCCCCTGAAAAAATGAAGATGGAATACACACGGCTTTCCGGGTCTCCTTTACCAGAAAAACAACGTGAATATCTGTGTGGACTGATTACAGAACTAATGCCATGGGGCAATGAGAACGGTAAGGGTGATTGGGACAGAAAAGATAGTAAAGGACGTTGGCTGAATAAACTTCGGATTGTCAGAGAACTGATTAAGTTGGCTTACAATGGAGATCCACCAAAAGTTATGGATATGTTTGCAGGTGGCGGCGCGATTCCACTTGAAGCGATGCGCCTCGGTTGTCAAGCTATAGCAAATGATTACAACCCGGTGGCGTGGTTTATTCTCAAATGTACGCTTGAATATCCACAACGTCTTGCAGGAAAAACAGCACCACTACCAAAACTTAACCTTGATGAACAACCTGATTTGAAGAAAGGATATCTTGCAGATCACGTGCGTTTGTGGGGACAATGGATCTGGGAAAATGCTCGCAAAGAACTTGTGCAATATTATCCAGTGATTAATAACAAACCAACAGTCGCATACCTTTGGGCGCGTACCATACCCTGCCAAGATCCACAGTGTGGTGCAACAATTCCCTTACTTAAGACTTTATGGGTCTGCAAGAAGTCTGAGAAAATCCTTAAGGATACATCTGAAAATAGGAATCGTTCTGATTTTCTCAGACTTAAGGAAACGCGAAATCAAACGAAAGTCGTCATTAATGCTAAGCGTGCCCTCAGACTCTGTCCAGATCCTGAGACAAAACGTGTCCAATTTGAAATTTTCGCACCAGAAAACGCTGATGATGTTAAAGATCCTACGATGTCCGGATCAACAGCAGTATGTCCATTTCCTGATTGCAATTCACAACAGCCTGGTGAGTACATCAAACGGTGTGGACATGAAGGTAAACTCAAGACACAGATTACAGCGGTTGTTTACCAAGAAGAATATGGTAAGGAGTACCGGCCGCCAAAACAGTTGGAAATTGAAATCGCAATACAGAGAGAAATGTTGGAAGCAATCGCTAATGAGATTCCACATGGTATGCCTAATGAGCCAATGCCCGGGCCTGAAACACTCGGATTTCGTACTCCCCTCTACGGCTTCAAAAAATGGTCAGATTTGTTCACAGATAGGCAATTACTGGCCTTGACGACCTTCGTGAAGTGGACACACGCAGCACTTAAAGAAATGGAAAACGTTGGTTATTCACCGGGATGGTTAGAAGCAATTAACAGTTATTTGGCCTGCACCTTTGACAGGATGTTAGCTTTTAGTTCAACTATCCCATCTTGGAATTTGAGATCAGAGGCTATCGGGCACACTTTTGGTAGGTATGCACTCCCAATGACATGGGATTTTAGTGAAGGTGCTATTCCGAATGAAGTTCGGGGTAGTTATCAACTTTGTCTTGATAAAATTCTGACTTCTATGGAAACAATTGGGCGTGCTCACATAGAAGGAACACCAGACTGTGTAGTCTTACGTCAATCAGCCACCAATCGAATCAACTTGGAGGTTGAAAGTATAATCACTGATCCTCCTTACTACGATGCCATACCATATGCTGATCTTTCTGACTATTTTTATGTATGGCTTCGTAGAACAGTTAGGAACCATTTCACTGATATCTTTCAACAGTCTCTGGCACCAAGAAATGAAGAATTAGTTCAACACACTAACCGTTTTGAAGGAAATTCTGATGAAGCAAGGGAGTTTTATGAAAAAGGTATGGCTGAAAGTTTTAAATCTGCATACCAAACCTTATCGGAAACTGGACGAATTGTTGTCGTTTTCGCACATAAAGATCCAGATGCATGGGAAACGCTTGTTAAGGCGATGATTGAATCTGGTTTAGTGGTCACAGCTTCATGGCCGATTGACACTGAAAAGGGAGCAAGAATGAGAGCACAAGGAAGTGCTGTGCTTGCCACCTCGCTTTGGCTTGTTTGTCGAAAACGGCCCATTAACTCTAAGCCTGGGCACTATGGTAAAGTCAAGAATGAAATGCAGAAGCGAATTACCGAACGTCTACGTTATTTTTGGGACGTGGGAATCCGAGGACCTGATTTTGTCTGGGCAGCTATTGGGCCGGCATTGGAAAGTTACTCAAGTTATAAAGAAGTTCGACGACAGACAGGTGAAACTTTTACGGTAACTGAATTTCTAACAGAGGTGCGGCGTATCGTGACTGACTTTGCATTAGGACAAATATTGCACGGGGCAAGCACAGAAGCTTTAGACGAATGGACCCGGTACTATTTAATGCACAAGGACTACTTCGGTACGGAGGATGCCCCCGTAGGCGAGTGCATTCTATTGGCACAAGGATATGGGGTTCCGTTTGATGATTTAAGAGCAGCCCAGACCGGTTTTCTGAAGAAGGCTCGCTCTGGTAATGCACTCAAATTACTTGGACATAAAGACCGAACGTCAGATCGTGTTGGTTACGTGCACACTTCTGGGAGAATCCCCATGATAGACATGATCCATAGGATTATGAAATTCTGGGACGAGGGTGAAAGATCACTGATCAACGCCTACTTCCATGAACATGGATTGCAAGAAAACTCGCTTTTTAGAGCTGTCGTGCAAGCACTCATTGAAACAAATTCTCAAGGTTCCAGCGAAAGATCGCTTTTGGAAACACTCATCAATTACGAACCGGGGGAACCGATTAGCGGGATTTCCAGTTCTGGACGGTCAGAACCCGTAGCAGTTCAGCTGCCGCTTCTGCCTGAAGTAAGTTCAACTGAATCATCGCATGATTAGCGATCAATAAACTGTGTGTTACAACAAGAGGAGTAAGCCTGTGAATAACAATGCATGGCATGAAAATTGTGAATTAAGAAATGATGTGCGGGATGGGACACTTGAACCTTCAGAATTTGCTGCAGATCTTTATGCAGTGCGAATGGAGAACGCACCAGATGTCTATCAATTACCTAATCTCTTTTTTGACCGGACCTATCCTACCTACAATCTCAAAACGTTAGTGCGGGATGTTCTGAGACGTTTAGCTGGACAAGAAGGAAATCCGGTCATCACTGTCCAAGTTGCCTACGGTGGTGGAAAGACCCACGCCTTGATTACTCTATTACACTTAGCTGAGCGAGGTTATGAATTCCATACTCATCCCACCGTGAAGGAGTTTATGGGATTTAGCGATTTAGACACACTACCCCGCGCGAGAGTTGCACTCTTTCCTTTTGATGAATTTGACGTGAAAAACGGGCTGTCTGTGATAGGTCCGGGGGGTAAATCACGACAAGTAAAAACGCCGTGGGGTGCGTTAGCATACCAACTTGCTGGCGATGTAGGATTTGCCACGGTCGCTGAACATGAAGCAGACTATATCAATCCTGCTGAACAAACGCTTGTTGAGCTTATCAAGGCACCCCAGAAGGATAATTTATCAACACTCATTTTACTTGATGAAGCATTGATGTATACCCGTGCTGCTGTGAATGACGATCCAAAGCGTTTCGGCATCCTTCAAGATTTTTTCCAAGCACTTACACAAGCGGTTGACAAAGTGAACAGTGCTTCAATCGTAGCAAGTCTTATCACATCCGATATAATTGCTAACGACCCAACCGGTGTTCGCGTCTTAGATATGTTGGAGAATGTATTTCATCGTATGGATAAACCTTTTGAACCAGTTTCTCGAGAAGATGTATCAGAATTGCTTCGACGGAGGTTGTTTGAAGAAGTCCTTCCCGATAAAGAACGGCGCGCCATTGTAGATCGCCATGTTGCAGCGAGGCAAAAACTCCAACTCCGTGAGGAACAAAAGGATCAGGAGGCTTATGATGAACTTGTGAAATCGTATCCGTTTCATCCCGATTTCATTGACGTATTCTATCAAAAATGGACACAGTTGGATAAATTCCAAGGGACTCGTGGCATGTTTCGTACATTCGCGCTTCTCCTAAGAGAGGAAACGGGGAAAGACGAGGCTGCATTTGTAGGACCGAGTGCGCTGCTTGCTACTGGTGCTAAACTGTCAGCTGCAATTCAAGAACTCATTAAAGCGTGTGACGAAGGCATCCAATGGTCACCGATTTTGACAGGAGAACTCGAAAAAGCCCGTGACATTCAAAAGGGTTTGCCTCTACTCCAATCTCGTGAAATTGAAGCTGCAGTTATTTCCACATTCTTGCATTCACAACCAATAGGACATAAAGCGGAAGAATCAGATCTATATCTGCTTCTTGCACACCAAAACATTGACCCCGTATCAGCAGCAGATGGGTTATCACAGTGGAGAAAAGTTTCATGGTTTCTCAAAGAAAACGATAATAGTTGGGCACTGGGAACGACACCCAATTTAACAAGGGTACATGATAAAGCGATGGGAAGACTCACCGATGAACAAATCAACGATAATTTGACAAACCGGATAAAAAATTCCAGACTCGGTCAGAACTCTAATAGTGTAGATGTCCACACGTTACCACAGTCCTCTACGGACATTCCTGACAATCCCGAACTCCACTTTGTGATTGTTGGTCCCGAGTGGACAGCAATTCCAGGTGAAAAAGTCTCCAAGAATTTAGCCGCATTTTTTGATAGAACCTACAGGAACAACGTCATCGTCCTTGCACCTGAATACTCACTATTGACAGGATTGCGGCAACGGATTCGTAGGATTCTTGGATGGGAGAATATTGAAAGCGGCGACGATATGAATCTTCTGAATGAACCTCAGAAGGCATTATTAATGCAGCGCAAACAGCAAGATGGAACCGGTATTTCAGAGTCGGTTACATCTGCTTATAATGTGCTGATTGCATTAGACGAAGATGGGGAAATTAAAGCACATGCTTTATCGCCATGCCCAGAATCACCTTTTGATCGAGTGAAAGAATTTTTGGTAAAAGAGGATAGATTACTAACGACCTCACTTGATCCAGATTTACTCATGCCAGAAAGTTATTTTGATTTGTGGGGAGAAGACGAAACGGCTAAACCTGTTCAAGGTTTGTATGCTATGTTTGCCAGTCTATCCCGACTTTCTCGGATGTTGAATAGACAGGTATTTGTTGACACTCTTCAGCGCGGCGTTACGGAGGGAAAGATTGTCCTACGTACTGTGCGTGGAGATGGATCTCATCAGACTTTCTGGCGTGAAGTGCTTACTGATGAGAATTTTAAGGAAAAATCGTTAGAAATTGTTCCAATTGAACATGCAGAACTGCATAATCTGAGTGCTGAGTTATTGCTTTCTGATAAATCACCTGAAGTCTGGCAAGAAGAAAACGGCACAACGACGGTAGGAATAATTCGGGAATTCTTTGATGGAAATATAGCACCCAAACTTGCATCTGACAAAATTCTGATTGATGCAATTAAGTCTGCAATTCAGAACGGTTTATTAATGGCACGTCTCAAAGGCAAGGGATATCTTAAAGAGAGCATACCTGACGCTGAAATAACCGATGATTTGGAATTGCTCGCTCCGTTAGAATCGATTAGCAGTTCGGAGATTGGTCATAAAGCCTTACCTGATGCATGGGAAAACAAAACTACATCTATTTCCAAAATTATGGACACATTGGCAGTAAGCAAAGGCACACCGATTCCGTGGTCTTTAATTCAGGCTGCAGTCAATGAGGGTTTATCAAAAAACTTGTTTGAATTTACTGAAGGTAGTCCTGTATGGCCGTGTAGTGTAGACGAAGCGGATAAAGTCGGTTTGAAGGTTTCAAAAGCCCCTGTGAAGATAACTCCGAAGGATCTTATTGGAAATGATGCTGAAGATGCTTGGGAATCTGGACAACCTACACTTGGAGTAATTAAAGAGACACTTGAGAAAAAAAGAGGAATTTCTATTACTGATGAAGTGTTTCGTTATGCAGTTGAAGAAGCAATCAGAATTGGAATGATTGCTTCAGAAGATTCATTAATTAATGGATTTTACAATGTTCGTGTGCGGCAGCCTAAGTGGATGCGTCATGCCGATTCTCATCTTACGGAAATAGAACTTCAAGATATGTCTGAAGTTGTTAGTGATTTGATTGAAATCGCTCCTGAACTTGAGTTTAAGTTTCGTGTTTCAATTACCGCTGAAGGTGATCAACCTTCAGATGAGGTGTTGAAAGAGATCAATGAGGTACTTCAGAAGGTTACAGAGGAATTGAAGTTTGATTAACTTATGTTTATCAAATATACTATGTTCATCTAAACTTCAGCTCACGGAAGAAATACGCAAGATACACCAACGAAAGGAAATATACCCCTATGGCAAAACAACCGAATATTTTATTTCTAATGACAGATCAGCAGCGATTTGACACTGTCCGATCACTTGGAAATCCGGTCATTCAGACACCCGCACTTGATAGACTTGTAGATGAAGGTACAAGTTTTACCTCTGCGTATTGTCCATCTCCTGTCTGTGTCGCTTCACGATGTAGTTTTCTACTCGGACAGTGGCCCCATGAAACTGGATGCACGACCAATTCAGGCATGCCACAAGATCGACCTTCAGTGATGGAATTACTGAACGAAGTCGGATATCAGACCCACGGAATCGGTAAGATGCACTTCACACCGCAAGGACGAAAAATGTGGGGATATGAAACCAGAGATTTCTCTGAAGAAGGTTCAGGTCCAGATGATTACACCGAGTTCATACAGGAAAATGGATATGACCATATCATCGCTCCTCACGGAGAACGGAGTGAGTATTACTACATACCACAGCAATCGCAACTTCCCGAACGCCTACATCATACCCAGTGGATCGGTGATGGGACTCTTAAGTTCCTTTCACAGCGCGATACGGACCGTCCATTTCTATGTTGGAGCAGTTTCATTAAGCCACACCCGCCTTTTGAATCGCCTGTGCCGTGGAACAGACTTTACCGAACAGTAGAAATGCCGCTGCCCTTCCTGCCACCAGACTATGAACATCTGCATACCTACTGGAACCGTCATCAAAACCGATACAAATATCGGGACCAAGGCAGAGATATGAATCTGCTTCGGACGATGCGGGCTGCCTATTACGCCGCTATATCCTTCATAGACTATCAGGTTGGACGTATCATGGAATACCTTGAAACGGAAGGTGAGCTGGATAACACACTCATCATTTTCACATCTGACCATGGGGAATTACTCGGGGATTATGACTGTTATGGGAAACGTTCTTTCCTTGATGCTGCCGCGCGTATTCCGCTGCTGGTACGTTATCCGGAACGATTTGATGCCGATGTACAATGCAATACGCCGACGAGTCTTGTTGATGTACTTCCTACCAGTCTTAAGGCAGCAGGATTGACGCCCCATGACGAACATAGCGGTGTTGACCTTGCTGATATTGCATCTGGCAATACCGAACGCGATGCAATTATTGGACAATTAGCAGGTGAAGGTAGAGGGTTGTATACACTTATTACCTCCGACTATAAATATATCTATTCCGCTGCTGACAGAAAAGAGTGGTTATTTAGACGGCTGGAAGGAAAATTGGATGAACGTAGTCTCGTAGGTAATCATGCTTATGGAAGTACGGTGAGAGAATATCGGGAAAGATTGATCAATTGGTTCCGCGAGGATGGTTACGAGCAACCGCTTGATGGCAATCGTTGGAAGGAATTTCCATCTCCCTATGAACCGGAGAACCCGGATGCAGATCAACTCTTCCAAGATGGACGTTCTGCAAGCGATCAGTTCCCGCCGGGATACTCTCCGCATATTGATTTTGCAAGAAGGAGATGATACTACGAACGGGTGTTTGATCCTAAGTTTTACACTATTGGATAGTCCAGACTAAACTTGTGGGCATAATCAATAGTCGGCTTGTGGAGTTCCCTCCTACATAAATGACTATTGTTAGGAGCTATCTCCGAATCTAGACCTACTTATTTAATCTGGACTGTCCACTCTTATGAGTTGCACATGTCTTTCAACAATGCATCCCGTTTTGTTCCACTCGGTAGATATGCTAAGATGAGTCCGTCAACTGGCAGATTACGATCCGCGATAACACCTGTGCATCGTTCTGCGGTCAAGCCTTTAGACATAAACAGATAGAAAGTGTCTTTGTGCCACCCTGGTGTCGTGAAAAAATTACCTTGTCCTTTTGATATAACAAGGTCAGCATCCAAGAGGACATTGATAAATTCGGGTGTGGCGTTATAGAGGTTAGTCCCGATCGTCTTTGCCCCTGACGACATGAGCGTGATAGCACCGTCCTGAATAGCCCGTTGAATTTCTTCAAATTGCGGATAACCCGTTATCTCATGTAAATCAGCAAGCGTCACATCGTTGCTGGCGTTATCCGCTTTGCCGACAATACAGAGTTGATGTCCACATTGCACTAGTTCCTGAACGAAGGCGACATCAAAGATGATTTCACCATCGTTGTCCGCCATCCAAACGATATGTTTTGGGGGTGAATAATCAATGACCAACTCTCTGAACAGTGCATAACAATCAATAGCGAAAGGTGTTTCAACAGCGGCTCGTAATGCCTCAGAAAAATAGTCAGGATTAGCATTTACTTTTTCCACTACTCGTGCGCTGCTGTAGTCAATAACATTCCCTGCAACAACGAGTTTTAACCGTGTCAACCAATCATCATTCCAAAATTCTGGTAGGAGTTCAAGTGCTGTTTTACGCGCCTTCAGTTTGTCGGCATGGTATGGATTTGGGTTGCCAGTCTGTATTTTTACCATCTCAAAAATACTACCCCAAAGTTCTTCGGGAGTAAGCGATTCAATAAGGAATTCACCATTTGAACGCCGCATGTCCAACAACGTATTTACAGCTGTAGAAACATCCGCTTGCAATTTCTCATTACGTGTGGCACGCGGTATCAATTCTGACGCGCTATGTGAGTTTACATGCTCACGCAAGTAATCCCAATCAGGTAAACCTTTCTTATCACCAAAGGTATAAACCCCAGGGCTATAGTCTGAAGGCACAATCTGATAGAAAAGTGAACGTTGCACACCCATAGGTGCTTGCTGGCATGGAACACCGATCTTCTGATTTGAGAGTTTAATTTCTGAGGGAATCACAGTGGCATGTGCTTGAATATCCGACAATTGAACTGCTGAACCGACTACGACAGAGTCGAAAGTGCTATTCGTGATAATGCTTTCGGTGGCAATGCCGATGATAGGTTCTGACAGTGTTTCTGGTATAATATTAGATGCCATTGTCGTATCATGCGCGGATACATTTTGTAGACCTACTGAATTCCATATAGAAGTGTTGCCAGTTAATGTCACATTTTCGAGTCTACAGTAATCCCCTATTTTTACATCTTTTCCGATGTGTATTCTGCCGATAAGATAACAGGCTGTCCCGATTTCCATTTCCTCATCTTCTAATGTTATCTGTGCAGCTGGATCAATGCGGGCTCCTTTCTGAGCGAGTAAATCTCGTGTTTCTTGGTAAAGAACGGCTTCACCCGATAACACGTTTGACCAGCGATTCACACCTGATAGCACTTCACCACGATAGATAAATGCGTTAGTTTTCAACCCATCTTCATAGCAGTGTCTAATCAGGTCAACGTGATGGAGTTCACCTTTTCGGTTTGGATGGGGTTGTAACTGATCTATTCTTTTCAGCATTTCGCTTTTTCGGATGATAGTAATTCCTGTATTGGTATATGCTTCCCCTCGTTCCAATCGACTCCACATCTCTATTTTTTCATCAGTTGTCATATCATACCATTCTTTTGTCCCGACAAAATTGCCTTCTGCATCATAGAAGAGTCCTCCCTTATCTACGACTGTATCGGGTATCTTTCCGCATAAAGTCACATCTGCGCTAGTCATAAAATGGGATAGCAGTGTTTGTGCAAAGATGGTTTTATCCAAGAACGGTTCATCTCCGAATGCTACACCGATCCATTCTGCGTCAGACTTACGAAGTTCTGGTAATGCAGCTTTTAATGCACCTCCTGTCCCATTCATCTCTTCTTGAATACAGGTTATGGCATTTGTACCTAACAGGTGTTCAGGCGATTCACTTTCAGCTATCCGTTGTGCCATCTGCGGATTGATTACGATGATATGCGGTAGGTTCCCCGGTAGGAAACGTCTTGATAGTTGGAGCATGTTCTGCTCTCCGAACATGATATCAAGTGTCTTGCTGATCCGTCCTGAAGGGTCAATACGAGTGCCTTTTCCAGCAGCGAGTACCACCCATTGGGGTGTCAAGTATTCTTCAAGGGAGTCTATTGGGATTGTGTTGAGGAGAGTTTCTAAGGAATCGCTATTTAAATCGGTTCCTACAGTTGCTTTATCGAGTTGGCCACCGAGTATGTTTTCAAGAATGCGTGCTGTATTTTCTGATACGCGCGCGATGAATGTTTGCGCGTCGTCTTTCATTTAATTACTTTCTCCAGAATTGTAGGGCGCGCCTCCATGTTTTCAATTCAGATGAAGATGCGCGCCCTTCTTTGAATCTAAGATAGTGATTTATTAATCACGTTTCTGCTTCAGGTCAGCCCAAGTCGTTGCTAACTTACTGTCCGCTTCTACAGCAAGCACACCCGAAGCAAGCTCAGCAATTTCGCTTTCTGACAACACTCTATCGTAGATGCGAACATCATCAATAAGTCCGGGCCACGATGCGGATGCATCTTTTGCTCCTTTACCGACAATAAACTTGGCGGCTCCTGTGATTGATCCAGTTTTGCCATCGTCATTGTGTGTCGGGTTATCATCAAGTTCACCATCAATATAGAGTTTTAGTTTTTCTCCGCTGCTCCATAAAAACGCAAGGTGTTGCCACTCAGTTGTTTGGACGTTGCTTTTTCCTTCGTACACCTGTCCACCACCGGTGGTAGTAACGGCTCCCTTGATAAGATTTGTTCCACCTGGCGTTGACCAACTTGCGGCATCGTAACGTAGTGTGAAAACATTATCTCCGCCATCAGGATCAACACTGTGAATGATACCTCTGTCGTGTCCAGCTGTATCAGATTTTACCCAGACAGCGATGGTAAAGGCTTCAAGACCGTTGATATAGTCTCCGCCATCATCATCTACAGTCGAACTGTCTGATCCATCAAGTCTTAAAGCACCATCGATTTTCCCGTCATTCGGTTCCCACTTTGCGTTACCGGTAAGTTTTGCATCATTGCCATTCTTACTGGCATCAGAGGCAGTATCACCCGTAGCTTCATCAAACGGGTAATAAACTATTAATCCTTCATCTATGCCAGTACTTACAATTGAGCCGAAACAGACTACCATTGCAAATGCTATAAGTGTAAATAATATTCGTATACGCATATTTCATCCCCCTTAATGTTTACGACTTACGCACTCCCCCGGTAGGTGCGGTTTCCTAACCGCACCGAATTCTGTGAAAATACGTGAAATTTGGTCATATTGCGTAAGTCCTGATGTTTTTTATGTCAGGTAGTTGAATAGAGCAAATACTTAGACTTGTGATGAACAAATTGTACATGCACTTTACATCTGTATTTTACCATAAATCTTCATGAAAGACAAACGATGTTTTGGCTTGTGGCTTGGTTGCGTAAAGTTTTTGCCACTTTAAGTGTCAATTTAGCGTCCTTCCAGGGCCTGTAGGTTCGGTAACATACGGTGCCATCAAAACTCCCACTTGCAAGGGTGTGATTATCACTACTGAAAGAAATACTGTGCACGGATCCTTTAATGCTTTACAAAATATCAGAAAAATGGTATTATATTAAAGTAATCAACAAATCATAATATCAACCGATATATTATGACAGTTTCCCTATAACGAGAATACAAATTTAGCATGATCTTTTTAACCTTTGAAGTAAAAATAACCATTTACAACTTAACCTAAATACGTATCTCTTTCTCTTTATGTGGGAATAAACTTAATTTATCATTTTGATCACTCTAACACTCTATATGGAGACACTATTATGAAACGTTTTCACTATTTTATTCTAACAATCGTGTTGGGTTTAGTCTTTAGTCTGCCAACCTTTGTGTATGCTTTAGGCGAAGCAAATGTCAAAGGCGGACCGTTAAAAGAAAATGAACTCTTCACGACTTTTCCTGGTCAAGTCGCTGAAAACCATTCTGGATTTACAACATGGGTACGAAAATGGTATGGACCAGATGGTAACTATACAAACAATGGCAACGAAGCAAATCATAGTAATGAACTAATTGACCGTGGAACTAACGGTAAACTAACGGAGGTGGAACTCTCTACAATTGATGGTTTGCTGAAGACGAAAAATGAAGTGACAGAGATTCAGTGGGATGGGGCACACGGCGGAACGCGTGCTTGGACCGTTTATGAACTTGATCCTACAAACTCAAACAATATGAACAGAGGGGGTCCTGCAGACAGTATTGATATTTACGGACTTATCGTTATAGATGCACCCAAAGCGATGACATCTGTTATGTCACCTGCTCACGATAACTATGGGCAGATATGGATAAACGGAGACAAATGGTACAATCATCCAACATGGATAGGTGGAGTACAACAAGTTCACTATAATGTTGAAGTATCCTTACAAAAAGGAGCAAATGTGCTGCTTTATAGAGTTACTGAAGGCGGCGGTGGTGCCTATATGAACCTACATTTTGACGATGCAACCCATGAGACGGTTGATATCTATCCGGATAAAGCTACGGATAAAGCAAGTTTCTTTAGTGAAATCGAAGGTGTCCTTCCTGTGGAACCGAGAGAAAAAATTACCACAATATGGGCAGACATTAAAAGAAAATAACGAGTAGACTGTCAATTCCTACATGCAAGTCGGGTAGAGGAACGCCAATAAATATTAACTGGTGCCAAATCATGACGATTACCAAACGTGTATTCGTCATGATTTGGCGTTGATTTGGACACGTAATGATTAAGTCTATCATGTCATACAGTAATAGATGACTATATGTCACGATTGTTGCAGATTCGTTTGGCAGGTGCGTATCAATTTGATCGTACTGAAATCATATCTTTTCTGGTAGAACGACTAATTTACTGGCACGAGCAAGTTTGGTTGCAATTCTCTGACACGCTAATCTATCCGCGGGAAATGGTGTAATATTGGCGTGCCTTTCATGGGGTTGCATATCTGGTATGACCTTCAATTTATTCTTATAGATGTCCCCCACTGAAATGTCAGCCTTGGCTTTTATAAACCTGCCTTCTGTTTGAACATACACTCGACCAATTTCCCATACTTCACCATCAGGGATTGCTGAAATACGATATACTGACAGGCTATCACTATATGTCGGTGGATCTTTACTGACTTGAGGGGGCATAAACGCCCTGAATTTTACTGTTTGATTTCCGCGCGCAAAATGTTTAGAAGAAAAGATGAAACGGGTGAGAATCTCATCCTGTAAAATATCATTCATATTATGGATTTTCTCGGAACAGAATAGGTAGCGTTGTTAAAAAACTCGGTAGTAGAATTGTATCAGATAACGGGCACGTCCCCGCAATTTCATGCTGATCATCCAAAACTGTAACGAAGGTGACAAGATTGTCTCCATAAAAACTCATTGTTACTATACCATCTCCCGGTCGCCATTCCAACCCAATCCCCCCATCTTCTAACCACATCATGTCCGGCATCGGCACATCACGGGGTATCTGCTCAAGCAATGAAATAGTTTCATTGTAAGCTGCTTCTGGTGCAGGAGAAACATCCTTAGCCACTGCACAAGTTTCCTTAATTTCCTCTCGAATTTCGTCTAATTCGCGTTGAACAAGTTTCTTAAACAGCACTTTATCTGCTGGTGGTAGTAGGAGATCATGTTGCTTCTGCAAGGTTTCCATAATGTGCCACCTTATATAAGTTGAAAAGTTCCGTAATATTCCTTATTTTAGCATAGATGTTCGTTGAACGCAAGTTTAAAAAAGATGTGGGGTGTGTAAAGTTC
>CAZURU010000014.1:255-30067 GCA_964623585.1 uncultured bacterium | reverse complement strand
CTAATACCATTTCAATTAATTTTTCTCTCATTACCGACTGTTTAGAGATGAAGCGATGAACGGCACAATCTAACAGAATGTGCTACAGTAAAGAGGCATTTTCATTTAGAAATGGTATAAGGAGTAAATGAGATGAAAAAACAAATGATTCTGGTGACGATAGGGTTACTCGTGATTGCTATTGGGGTTTCCATCTATTTCACTACTCGGAAAAAAGTTCCCGAGTCTATTGTTGAGCAACTGCCAGCATCTATACTGCATGAGCACACAGCTCCTGATGGCACAGTGGTTGAACATCACCACATCTATCCTGATATGTCATCAGAGAAATCGGATCCCCAACCTCCTGTCCCTCCTGCTGTCAAGCAACATCCATGGAACCGTATTGACCTTGCTGCTGTCCGGCGAGACTATCAGAAATACACTGTCCCTGAGATGATTAAAATGTGGGAAGGAGCGTACCGTAATATGTATGGACCTTTTTCAGGAAAACCGCCTGGTCCGGTAGAAGTAGCAGCAGAAAAAATGTATCCGCGTGACGAATTTCTTGCACGGATGCTTGATGATGGACTTCCTTTTGTTAGTTCTTCTGATTATAGGTTTGCATTGCATACGCTGCGGCGTGAGTTGCTTCGTCTTAGAACAAAATGGGATAGTGACAAAGCGAAATTTCTTGAAGATAAGCTTGAAGATAAGCGTTTCTCACTCGATATGACATGGGGTGAATATGAGGAGATAGTGATAAAAGGTGCGGTTGTCTACAAACACGGTTATTGGCGTGCAAAGGATGCCAACCCTGATACTTTTGTGGGGGGCTGGACTACGAACGATGGCACGTTCGTTCCATTCCTGCAGAATACTGTTCACGTCTATTTCTCTCCAGAAGAGGGGATTGCCCAGTTCAGTGGGCTTAAATTGACACGGGCTCAGCAAGAGACATTGAAGATGTATGGGGTTGCTCCCAAGGGTGTGAATGTGGTTTATGTTGACGAACATAACAAACCGTTGCCAGCTGGCACGCCTTCGCATCGTCTCTATGAACAGCGTATGATGGAGTTAGCAGAGGCACAAGTTCTGCTGCAACAGCAGATTGAATTCCATGAAACCATGTTTGAACTGGGTTCTCCGGTGGATCCATCGGTAGCAGGACACTCGCCTGTCCCTACTCCGTCTGATAGAGAGCATGTACACGATCACGAACAAGAGGTGCCGCTGTCCAAGGATTCATTGATGCCACCACGGCATAGGCATCCGCCCGATGCAGCGAAGCCACCACTGCCTGAAATCCCTTCGGCCTCACACACACCCGATGCGGTGAATCGGTGGTTCAAGCAATTAGAGTTTTTGCATGGTGGACAATTGCCGCAAGATTTGGAAGCACTACAGGAAGTTATCACGGAGTTGGATAAGATAAGGAAGGAAGGCGTAAGGCAACTAAAACCCCCGCAGCGTCCAGAACGTCCGGTACCGCCATCCTCACCAGAAGGAAGTTCTCCTTCTCCTTCTCCTGAAGATGATTAAATCATTGAGATCCAAGTGCCCATGGTGTTGTGTGAAAAAACCGCTTATCTGCCTGATGGTGCTTTTCCTATACCCCCCATAGAAGATCAGAATAAAATAACACTTGCGGCAACTTCTGTTGACGGAACAGCAAACGGAGATGGCAACCTTGCAAACATCACGTTTGAAGTCCTTGACATAAAAGCAACAACATTAGTGCTTACCGATGTTATCCTTACAGATAGCAACGGAAATATCTTACCACACCTCTTGTTCAATACTGGGATCGTCATAGACCCACAACTCAGACCGGAAGATGTCAACAGTGACGGTATTGTGAATATTACCGATTTAGTTCAAGTCGCTTCAAGGTTCCATCACAGCACGGACATTGATAAAGAGGATATCAACAAGGATGGCGTTGTCAATATCGTTGACCTCGTAAAAGTCGCAGCAGCACTCGGAGCAGGGGAAAACGCACCCGCACTACATTCACACGGACACACGCGCATTGCAGCAAAAAATGTGCAGCACTGGATACACCTTGCAAAACAGATCAAGGGCATTGCATAGATCCCGAATTGGACTTGACAATTTATCCATTTTCGTATACCTTTAATATACTATGTCAAGTGAAACTTACGAGAAACCGACGCAACCTACAAAGAGTTTCCGTGCTATTCCAGTAACAGTACCTGAGAATCTCGCGAATATTCGTATAATTCTGTTTGAACCGCGTGAACCGGGGAACATCGGATCTGTTGCAAGAGTCGTGAAAGGTATGGGATTGTCAGAGTTATATCTTGTAAATCCTGTGCAATTCCAGAACGTAGATGCTGCCTATAATATGGCACACGGTGCAAGAGATATATTGAAGACCTGTAATGTTGTTCCTGAATTGAAAGATGCACTTGAAGGCATTCAGTATCTTGTCGGGACAACGCACAGACGTAGGGATATGAGATTACCGCAACCCGTAACAGCGCGGGATGCTGCTCAGAAAATCGCCTCTATTTCACAAGATAAATCCGTTGCGTTACTTTTTGGACGTGAGGATTTTGGACTCTCTACAGATCAAATTAGTCTCTGTCAGTTGATAGCAAGTGTTCCGATGGCAACAAAGAATCCTTCACTGAATTTAGCACAGGCGGTGCAAATATTTGTGTACGAAGTCTTCATCGCAAGTCTACAAGATAATCCACTTGATGAAATTGCGTATGCCGAAGTGAATGCATTAGAGGAATTCTATGGTAGGGTCACTCGTTTATTGGACAAAGTCGGTATGACTCCGTATAATCAGGAATGGGAAACGTATCTGAAATCTTTGCGTCGGGTTTTTTCGCGCGCACCCCTTGAGGAGAGAGACATCGCAACACTTGACATGATATTCTCTACAACCTATCGACATATAGTTCGGTTAGAAGAGAAATTAGAAAGGACACAAGAATAGTTAGTCATACTTTAGACGATATTGTCTAAGCCGTTTCTGAGGAAAACATGAGAACATTTGGAACACACGGTCCAGTGAATCCTAAAGATCATTACGTTGTCTCACGCCGTGAAGAAATCGCTGAATTTATCAAACGCGTAAAGCAGGGAAAATACATCGTTATATTTGCACCCCGACAGACGGGTAAGACGACATTTTTCCAATGGGCGGTTGATGCTCTCTCAGATGATACAGATGATACATACTTCCCAATTGAGCTGAATTTTGAGGTATATGCAGACTATCCTGCATCCGATTTTTACGGTTCGTTATATAAAAGGTTATACAGTGAAATTGAGAGAGTTTTCAATAATCGCGGTACCGTTCTATCAAAAAATCTATCAGGGTTCTTAAAGAACACAAAGATAAACGATCATGTTACGATGCTTGAGTTTTTTGAAGATTTGGGAACTTTCTTGGGAAAAGAAAAATTAGTTCTTATCATTGACGAATTTGATGGAATCCCGCGGGATGCTGTCAACGGTTTCCTTCATGCACTTCGCAGTATCTATGTGCAACGATCTTTGCACAAATGTCCATATAGCATCGGTATTGTTGGAGTCAAGAATGTAACACAACTCAACCTCAACCGCTCAATTTCTCCTTTCAATATACAAGACGAGTTCACTTTACCGAATTTCTCCTTAGAGCAGGTGTGTGATTTGTTTGGACAGTATACGGATGAAGTCGGACAGACGTTCGACCCTGAAGTGCTTGAGAGTATTCATAGACAGACTGCTGGTCAACCTTTCCTTGTCAATCGTTTCGCACAGATACTCACAGAGGAGATACACATCCCAAAAACAGAAACGATTACGATGATTCACTTCTCAAACGCTCACATTGAGATACGTGAGGAAGACAACGCAAATCTTTCGCATCTGATGACGAATATCCATAGAAATCCACGCTTTAAAACTTTACTGATGCGAATCGTTTCTTATGAGTCGGGTGTGCGTTTTAACCCAAGAGACGAAATCATCAGTGAACTGACAACACTCGGTGTTATCGGAAAAGCATCAGATGGCATGTGTGAAATCGTTAATCCAATTTACCAGTATTGCATCATGCAAGCATGCAAACCGACGATAAACGGACTCGAACAGGATTACTTGACAGATGATACCGATTTTCTGGACTACCTCACGCAGACAGGTAAGATTAATATGGAAATGCTACTTGACAACTTCCAGAATTTCATTACACGCGTAGGATATAGGATACTTCAAGTGCCAGATACGCCGAAAGAATTTGTAGGACAAGACCTGCTCTATGCCTATCTTGACCAGTTTGTTAGCCTAATTCGGGGCGCAATGTTCCTTGAAGTTCAGACAGGACGTGGTAGGATGGATCTGATTATCTTTCACAACGGACATAAGTATATCGTTGAAACAAAGATTTGGGAGGGTAAAAAGCGATACGATGCTGGTAAAAAACAACTGTCTGCATATCTCAGATCAGAACGCGTAAGTGAAGGATATTACGTCGTATTTGATCATCGTAATGAACCCGAACTACGCATGGAAATAGAGACGACAGACGATATCAGCATCCGAAGTTACGTCATCCCAGTCATACAGAAAGTTCCTTCATAACATTATACAAAATTACATTTGACAAATCCAAAATAATAAGTTATAATGTAACTTACAAAAAGATAACAAGAATTACTTAGAACTAAAATAGGTAAAATGAAATTCATAAAACCCACTGTCTGTCTCATTTTCATACTATCAGGTGCAAGTGCACTCATCTATGAAGTGATATGGATGCGGCAACTGACACTTGTCTTCGGCAGCACCGTCTTTGCAACAAGCACTGTCCTGACTGCATTTATGGCAGGACTCGCACTCGGAAGTTACTATTTCGGCAGAAAGATAGATGAGAGTAATATATCCCCGTTGAAACTGTATGCAATTCTTGAAGTCGGTATTGGTGGGTTCTGTATTGTTTGGCCGCTTCTGCTTAGCGTACTTACGGCGATCTATGTGCTAATTTTTCAAAACATCACAACAGAGTTTTATACACTTTCTCTAATTCGATTTATATTAACATTCGGGATTCTGTTAATCCCTTCAACACTGATGGGTGGCACTTTACCTGTCCTGACAAGATTCTTTGTCAAAAGACTGGAGCAGCTTGGTACTAACATTGGACTTCTATATGCACTCAACACATTCGGGGCAGTCATCGGAACTGTTGCTGCTGGATTTATCCTAATTGAAGCATTGGGTATTACGTGGTCATTACGCGTGGCAATCATTATAAATATCTGCGTTGCAATAGTCGCATGGGTATTGTCACTTCAGACACACAAGATTGAGGAAGATGAAGAAACCGCAATAGCTCACGAAGTCACCGACGTTGACGAACCGACTGAACAACCTCAACAGATAAAAATTGGCACGTGGAATATTCAGGAAAAGACTTTAGTATTAGCGGCAATAGGTATATCAGGTTTCTGTGCATTAGCTTATGAAGTGTTGTGGACACGTATACTCGTATTTTTTCTGGGTAGCACTACCTACGCTTTTGCGACAATGCTTGCAGCGTTTCTCTTCGGTATCGCTTTAGGAAGTATGATCTTCTCACGTTGGGTTGACCGCATACGGCAACCGCTGATCGCTTTCGGCATTGTGCAACTCGGTATTGGATTGTTTGCACTTCTACTCCTACCCGCTTTTGAGAGCCTGTACGGGATAACTTATGCATTGCAGTCAACATTTGGGGGTAGCAGATTCTGGGCCTTCTTTTCCTGTTTCCTTGTGATGAGTCTCCCAACGTTTCTAATGGGGGCAAGTTTTCCACTCGTTACAAAAATATACACCGGCAACACCTGTCAACTCGGTAGAAGTATCGGTAATGTCTATGCAGTCAATACAGTCGGTAGCATATTAGGTGCATTTTGTGCGGGATTTATACTGATTCCGCTGTTGAATATCCGTCCAAGTATAGTCTTAGCAATAATGCTGAATACCGCAATCGGTTCCCTGCTTGTGATGACGGGATGGCAAACTGCTAAGGCTCAGAACACAACCACGGCAAAACAGGTTACACAAGGAATCGGTATCGGCGTGCCTATCCTCAATATCGGCTTTGCTGTAATCCTGTTGCTCACATTAAACCAACCCCTCTTTTTGAAGAGTACGATCTTCAAAACACAACGCCCTGGAGATACGGTCATTGATTATAAAGAGGAGATAGACGCAACGGTAACAACCCTAAAAGATGCAGAGGATGTTTATCGTCTTTATGTAGATGCCAATCAGGCTGCGGATGCTTCACGTTGGGATTCACCATCCCATCGCGTCATTGCACACCTACCGTTGCTACTACATCCGAATCCAAAACGCGCACTCGTTGTCGGTTTTGGAATGGGACTCACATCATACTCCATAACACAGCACGGCGTGCAGGTCGATGCAATCGAACTGTCTAAGGGAGTCATCGCAGCCGCAAGGGAACATTTTGCCCACGTCAATGGAAACATATTTGATAGCCGCTTGTTCAATTATTCAATAAATGATGGACGTAATCATATCCGCATGACAAAGAAAAAATATGATATGATCTCAACGGGTATTATCCATCCGCTTGTTAGTGCGGGCAGTTCAAACATCTATACTGCAGACTTTTACGCTTTGTGCAAAGAAATACTCGCGGAGGATGGAGTGATGTGTCAATGGGT
The DNA here is from genome assembly GCA_964623585.1 of uncultured bacterium. GTDB lineage: Bacteria > Poribacteria > WGA-4E > WGA-4E > WGA-3G > MSPOR6. Next base: position 23,390 of record CAZURU010000014.1, on the reverse strand, counting down.
TCCTTTACACCGTTTGCCAGAAGCACACTTTAAGATGATAGTCCGTACATTCAGATACGTATTTCGAGAAACAACGTTATGGTACAAATACACTCCAGATTTTGTCATTCTGATCGGAACGCTTGAACCTTTGACTATTAATTACAAAGATTTTATAGCACGATCTAAGAAACCGGGAATCCGACAAGGACTCGCCGCAGATGACCTAGACGGTCTATCATTGCTTGATTCATTCATGATGGGACCAGAAAAAGTCATAAAGTATGTAGGACAAGGCCCTATACACACTGATGACCGACCTCGATTGGAGTTTTTCAAAGCAACAGATCTGACAAGTTCAACTGCACAGAACATTATCGGTATGCAAACACATCGAGAAAACGTCATTCCCTTGCTAAGAAATTATGGTGCGACTCGTACAGAACAGAGAAAGGTAGAAGAAAATATCAAAACATACTTTGATGCTACGCAAAAATTGATAGAAGGACAGATAGGTTATGCTTATGCACAATCTGAACTCATGAAGGGTAATATAAGAGAATTCAATACCTATATAGACAATGCCGTCGCTTTGATAGATGAAGCAGTAGAAGTAAATTCAGATGACGATACTATACGATACAACTACGGTGTTGTGAGTGGCATCATAAGGGAAGGTGAACAGCAAGAACTTAAAAAAATGGAAATAGAGGCTAAGGAAATGTTACAGCAGGATCCTGATAACGTCCAAGCACATGTGAATTTAGGAATTACATATAGATTTCAGGGAAAAATTGAGAAAGCAATAACAGAATTTGAAAAAACACTTAAGCTTGATCCAAAACGCACCGAAATATATATGCTCTTAGGAGCACTCTATGAACATAAAGACCAATTTAAAGAGGCACTTCGTACATATCAGAGATATGAACAGATTGAAACCAATTTACCAGCACCGATATACGCTGCAATGGCTGGTGTACACCTCCAATTAAAGAACTTTGCGGAAGCTAAGAACTATGCGACAAAAGGAATTCAAACGGATAGAAATTCATGGCGTTCACACTATCTGCTTGGTAGAGCCTATAATGAACAGAATGATCAGAAAAAGCAGCTTGAACACTATCAAGAAGCAGTAAAAATCATAGATAGAATGATTGAACGTTCCCCACCAGATGTAGTAGCTGATTTATTAAGCAATCGAAACTTTATTCAGAATGAAATTATTACCATTCAACATTAGGCAACTCAATATTAGGAGGATAACAAGTATCCATTATGGCCCAAGAACCTTCATTAAAACGCACACATTATTGTGGTGACCTGCGATTGCGTGACGCAGGTTCAACCACGCAACTCAACGGTTGGGTTAGACGCCGGCGCGACCATGGCGGTGTCATCTTCGTTGATTTACGGGATAGAACCGGCATTACACAAGTCGTTTTTGATCCACAGATTGATGAAAAAGCACATGCACTCGCTGAGAGCGTCAGAAGTGAATATGTACTGAACGTCAGTGGAACCGTCCGTGAACGCGCACCCGGTGAAATCCTCATTAACGCAGATGTAACGTTTCAGGATGAACTCACCGATGATGCTACGTTATCAGCTGAATTCCGATCTCTATTCTCAGAGTTAGATACGAAGTATACACTCTCTGATAAAATCAACATCAATATTCGCGAGAATGGAAAACACTGGCTGCTTACAGATATTGAGAACAATAGAACCTACGACATCATCCATCAAGACAACGCACTCAACATCTATCAAGGTACTGTGAATCCGGAACTCGCTACGGGGGAGATTGAAGTTGCAGTTGATACATTACATATTCTCAATACTGCCAAGACACCACCATTCCCTGTAGAAGACGATATTGATGTATCGGAAGATATAAGGATGAAGTATCGGTTCATTGATCTGCGACGGCCGGAGATGCAGAAAACACTTGAAATGCGGCATAAAGCAGCACTCACTGCACGCAACTATATGAATGAACACGGATTCTTGGAAATTGAAACCCCAATATTGATGAACAGTACACCCGAAGGCGCACGAGACGTCCTTGTTCCCAGTCGTCTAAACCCCGCAAAGTTCTATGCACTACCGCAATCACCACAGCAATTTAAACAGATCCTGATGATGAGTGGTGTAGACCGATATTTCCAGATCGCACGTTGTTTCCGTGATGAAGATACGCGCGCTGACAGACAGTTGGAATTCACACAACTTGACATTGAGATGTCTTTTGCTGGTGTTGATGACGTGTTTGATGTCACTGAGGGATTGATGAAAAGCATATTTGAGCAAGCAGGTGGAATCCCAGTGCAAATACCCTTTCTACGTCTCCCTTACCATGAATCGATGGCAAGGTTCGGAAATGACAAACCAGACACCCGTTTCGGTATGGAGCTAACAGACCTGTCTGATGTAATGGCAGACTGTGACTTTCAAGTCTTTACAAATGCCCTCGGTGCGGGTGGGCAAGTAAAAGCCATTGCTGTTCCTGGGGGGGCAGATTTCTCAAGGAAAGACATTGAAGACCTTACCGATTTTGTCGCAACATATCGCGCAAAAGGATTGGCTTGGGTTAAGGTTACTTCTGAGGAATTCTCCTCCGGTATCGTCAAGTTCTTTAAAACAGAACAACTTGAAACTGCACAGGAAAGAACAGGCGCGAAACCCGGGGACATCATGTTCTTTGTCGCTGACAGGCCGAAAGTTGTCGCAGACGCACTCGGTTATCTTAGACTACATCTTGGTAAAAAACTAAACCTGATTGACGAAACGCAATACAACTTCCTATGGATCGTAGATTATCCACTGTTTGAGTGGAACGAAGATCAGAATAGGTTTGAGCCGTTCCATCATCTATTTACCGGTGCAACTGAAGAGACACTACACCTATTAGACACAGAACCCGGTAAAGTGCGGGGGCAGCATTACGACCTTGTGTGTAACGGATATGAGATCTGTAGTGGGAGTGTTAGAATTCATCAATGGGATGTCCAACAGAAGATTTTTGATTTATTGAACATTTCAGAAGAAGAGGTCAAAAATAGATTCGGCTATTTTATTGATGCTTTGGAATACGGCACACCCCCTCATGCAGGTATAGCGCCTGGATTAGACCGTATTGTCATGTTAATGCGCAATGAGGAAAATATCCGAGAAGTCATCGCATTTCCAAAGTCTCAACAAGGTCAATGTCTCCTAACAAACGCTCCATCAACCGTTACAGAAGAACAACTTGAAGAATTATCCATTCGCGTGAATGTAGACACATAATTTAATAGTAGTAGGCACACGTAGTGTGCCGTTCTAAAAAAGGAAAAATCTATGAATCAAAATGGAAATGGCACCAGTAAGAGTGAACTCGGTTTACTCTACGGTATAATAATTGCTATCATCTTAGGGGCATTCATCGGTGGCGTATTCCCCGATTTTGCTAAGCATACCCACATTCTGGGTGATATATTCTTAGCACTGCTCAGGATGATTGTTGTCCCACTTGTTATCTTTTCGATGGTCGTCGGAATTACCAATTTAGGTGATATACGCAACCTCGGTTCAATCGGCGGCAGGACTGTCCTTTACTATATGGCAACAACAGCAATTTCGGTCGTCATCGGTATGGTTCTGGTTAACATAATCTCACCCGGTAAAGGCTTATCATCAGGTGAAGAACTTACAGATGCGGGATATACACTTGGTGGTGAAACGAGTCTCACTGTAACACTCACTGATGAAGAATTCACCGGAATTTATTCAAATAAGTATATGCTAATACTTATGGATCAGAATATAGGTGGTACAGTAGAATCTATAGCGGGAAACACAGTTACAGTCAAAAAGTGGCAATCCCTGGACGAAGATGATGAATATATCATAACTAAAAGCGGAAACCCGTTGTTGGTCTCAGCAACTGACGTTGATTATAAACTCACCACCCTCACTCCGCAAATGTCAGGAAGTGGTGTGAAAATCGACCTACCTATGGTTACAGAAGTAAAAACCAAAGAAGATAGCACTATCCTTCAAACGCTTGTACAAGTTTTATTGGGGAATGAAGATACAGGAAAACAGGGCATGATCCCTAACAACGTGTTCAAAGCGATGGCGAATATGGATATCCTTCCCCTTATCTTCTTTTCAATCATCATCGGCGCTGCATTTTCAGTGATTGGTCAAGAGGGTAAACCTGGTATAGACATATTTAATGCTTTTAATGGGGCAGTGATGCAGATTGTTAACTGGGTCATGTATTTAGCACCTGTCGGTATCTTCGGTCTGATTGCCGGGAGAATTGGAGAAGCGGAAGGTTTCGTTGGATTCTGGCCAGAATTGGTCGCAGTCGGCAAATACAGTTTGACTGTGATATTAGGGCTCGGATTCCATGCTTTCGTAATTCTGCCGCTTTTACTATTCTTCTTAGGAAGACGAAATCCACTGAACTACGCAAAGGGTGTTGGAACCGCATTGTTAAACGCATTCTCAACTGCCAGCTCAAGTGCAACCTTACCCTTAACAATGGAAGGTGTAGAAGAGCAGAACGGTATCTCAAATAGAACAGCCAGTTTTGTTTTACCCTTAGGTGCAACAATAAACATGGATGGCACCGCGCTTTATGAAGCAATCGCCGTGATGTTCATCGCGCAAGTATACGGCATTACGATGGGACCTGCACAACAAGTGATAATTGTCCTCACAGCGACACTCGCAGCAATCGGTGCTGCAGGAATCCCCGAAGCAGGACTCGTAACCATGGTTATCGTCCTAAATGCTGTTGGACTACCGATTGAAGGTGTCGCATTGATCCTTTCAATTGACTGGCTACTTGACAGATTCCGCACCACAGTTAATGTTTGGGGTGATAGTGTCGGCGCAGGAATTATTGAAACCTTTGAAGCTGGAGATAACATCGAAGCTCCCGCAACGACTTGAGAATAATAAGATACTAAATATTAACCCAACCCGATAGGTTCGGGTCCTTAACCAATGCAGAATACCAGACGTGTATTCTGCCATCCCTCTAGGCCGGTAGTGCGATTTTCTAATCGCACTACCGGGTTGGACGTATGGAAATTGCACCTATCTGTTCGCTAATATTATCGTGCACATTACGTAACGCAAGCAGAAAACATTGCGTTAAAATATTACCTAAAAAACAACAGATTACGTTCCTGTTTTGTAGCACATTCTGTTAGATTTTGCATCTTTCGTAGCACATTAAAATAAATGAACTCCCAAAACGATACAACCCACAGACGAAATGGAATATCGGGCGAATCTACGCTGGCAATAATTAGCGTTACCCTCGCTGCCTTCTGGATAGCATTTGCATTCTATGTAGGTGGAAGTCCTGATGAGAATGGCAACAGAATTATGCTATTGCATCCCATCATTCCCGTTGCACTCATCGGTTTGCTGATGCGTATTTACCGTTGGGTAGGGATAAAATTTGTCGTTCAACTTGAGATCATTCTGATCGGTGTTTGGCTTCTTATCAGGATGCTAGGTATCTTGATGCCGTTCATACTTGGATTCGGGTTTGCCTATCTCTTCCGTTTTCTGTGGAAAGCACTGCCTTTAAATAAGATATATCAACGCGTCATTGCAACTGTATTGATCATTCTTACTTGTAGTGGTCTGCTGATTCTTACTGGCTTTAGGGTGAGACAACAGATTGAACAGATGGCACGCGGACTGCAAAAGTTTTACCATGAGTCTATGCTACCTTTAGTAGTAGGAGAAGAGTTTACCGACTTTACAAGTTATGTTACAAATGGAACAGAAACGTTATTTCTCGGTACGAATCACGGAATCTATATCCTTCAAGAAAAAGATACGGAAGAAAATGGGAAAAGAATTAAAGACCTTAAAAGAATAGGTATTACAAACGGGGAACTGCTTGGAAAGCATATTCATTGTATTGCTGTTAGTGATAAGTATATTTATGCTGGTACACAAGGCGGTATATACCGATGTAGTAGGAAAATCGTTGATCTGGCAAAAGGTAAAACAAAAGGTTCATTAATAAAACCTGACGACGACCAAATTTGGAAAAAAATGACTGCTACACGTTTTGATGACCGTTCCATTTATGACATAAATATACCTTCATGGAATAACGCATTAATTTATATCGGTACAGAATTGGGACTGTTTAAAGGTGTGTACTCTGATGATGATGTCGTTGAACAGTGGGAACATGTGGAAATTGAAGGCATTACTGAAAGACCTATCGTCAGTATCAGCTCAATTGAGAGATACGCTGGAACCAGAAAGGAACAGACAATCTATCTGGTTAGTAAGAAAGTAGAGAAAATACAAGAAGATGAACAGGATAATACTCAGGAAAACATCGGGTTTCAACTCATCAATCAACTCAGGAATATGTCACAACAAACACCTATTGAATTAAACGAAACAGATGGAACGACAGAGATAACAGAAGCGGATACCGAAACTGCTACTGTCTTACATTATCTTGAACATACGGCAGAATTCGACGCGAATGAATGGATACCTATAACAATAAACACTGAAATGCCTGAAATTAAGTCACTTATAGCGACTGACAAGAGTACCATTAAGCTCTATGCAGGTACGCTAAACGGTTTATATGACTGCAATGCTGTTGAAGAATTGGAAAAAATGCCTTCTTCGGATCGGCTACCGAAGCATATATCCTTATTAGCTACTGCTCCTTCAGGACTATATGCAGGAAACAGCAACGTCATACATTATAGTCCAGACAGTAAAAATAATTGGCGAAAATTTACATCAACAGAACCTGGTGTTCTGATGTATAGGGATGATCCTTATGTAAAACAACTTCAGGCATACCTAACCGAAAAAATACCGGGGTGGACCGCAAGCGGAGGGGCATTCATAAGGTGGTTGTCTGGGTTGGCTGGCTCTATTGCTTTTCAATTTGGGGGATTTATTGCAACCCTATTCTTGGCATTCATCGTTTTCGTATATGCAAGCCAAGGGTTTGATAAGTATTTCCACGGTTTCATCAGCTTAATACCAGAAAGACATCAAGAAACGACCAAAGCATATTTCAGAGAAATTGACAATAACATGCATCAGTTCCTCAAAGGACAGTTCACTGTAATTGTAATCATCACTATTATATCGTGTATCGTGTATCGTCTGATCGGTGTTCCCTTTGCACTTCTGGTCGGTATTTTGGCAGGTATCTGTAATGCTATACCGACTTTTGGTCCTTTTATCGGTGGTGGCTTCGCTTATATCGCCATGTTGATGGGACTTGCCGCAGGAGAATTTAGAGATCCGATCAGTTTTGCAATCCGCTGTCTTTGTGTATTAGGCGCAATCCTCGGAATTCAGGCAATAGACAACTCACTCATCTCACCTAAAGTTATGAGTAATGCTGTTGATGTCGATCCGCTATTGATCATGTTTTCAGTTATAGTGGGGGCATCTATCCTCGGTTTTTGGGGAGTATTATTGGCAATTCCTATCATTGTTGTGATAAAATCTATTATCACAGTTTCAAAAGCAAACGTTAATGGTACAGAAACCCATACGACACAGGAACAAACCTAATGCCAAAGCAACTCCCTATTGTCGCAATTATCGGTAGACCCAATGTCGGAAAATCATCACTCTTTAATCGCTTAGCAGCTGAAGCCAGATTGAGTTCATCCCATCCAAAGCAGATCGCTGTCGTAAATGATCAACCCGGGGTTACACGCGATCGAAACTACGCTGATGTCAACTGGGAAAATACAGCATTTACGATCGTTGACACCGGAGGAATAGATGTCGATCCCGATGATCCGCTCATTGATAATGTTCAAATGCAGGTCGACCAAGCACTGGAAGAAGCTGCACTTATCCTATTCGTCGTTGATGTCCGGACAGGCGTAATGCCACATGATACTATCGTAGCTGATAAATTAAGAACCTCAGGTAAAGACATAATCCTTGTAATCAATAAGGCGGACAGTCGTAACCTTGAAATGCAAACTGCAGAATTTTATGCACTCGGACTCGACGAACCGGTACTAACATCTTGCGTTCAAAACATCGGCATACACCAACTCCTTGACGATGTTATCACACGACTTCCTGAAACTAAGGAAACTGAGGAAGATGGCACTGCTCCAATAAAAATATCTATTGTCGGTAGACCCAATGTAGGGAAATCATCCCTCCTCAATTCTCTGTTAGGTGAAGAACGTATGATTGTTGACAATCGTCCGGGGACAACCCGCGATGCTGTTAACATGAGCTTCATCTATCAGAATATCCCCTTTGAACTTGTGGATACTGCTGGGATGCGGCGAAAATCTTCAATCAACACTGAATTAGAGTCTGAGACTGTCAGACGCGCGATCCAGAGTATACGACAAAGTGATATTGCCGCTCTGATATTAGATGTGACACAGACAGTCGCACAACAGGATAAGACAATAGCAGCATTCATCGCACGGCAGGGAAAAGCATCTGTTTTAGTTCTCAATAAATGGGACCTTATAGAAAAAGATAACACAACACATACGGAATATATGACCCGTTTAGCAGCGGAAGTACCACAGTTAGATTATGTCCCCAAAATATTCGTCTCAGCTGTAACAGGACAACGTGTTACGAACATCCTTGATGTTGCGCTTGAGGTGTATCGTGAGTATTGCACCCGTATTCCAACACCAGCACTGAATGACCTATTGTTTGAACTACGCACCCAACACCCACCACCCCGTGTTAAAGGTACACGTCCAGCACTCAAATACATTACACAGGTTGAAACACGACCTCCGACTTTCCTAATATTTGGTAGAAATACACACAGAATTCGTCAACCCTATACAGCATATTTGATTAACAATATTCGTGATACTTTCGGATTCAACGGGACACCTATCCGAGTGTTTTACCGTCGGAATTAAACCATTTCTAATTGAAAATGTTGAATCTTTGTAGCACATTCATCCTTGATTGTGCATCTTTGAGCATAATTCTGTTAGATTGTGCATTTCTTTGGTAACACTTTCACCAAACTGTGAGGCATTAGATGTCAACCCCTAAAGTTTTTATCACCCGTCCCATTCCCGACCAAGTTCTCAATAAAATTGAAGCAGAATGTGATGTTGAAATGTGGCATACGAGTGCGATTCTGCCACCCATTGCAGAAAAAATCCCGCCACTCGATGGCTTGATGACTTACGGACATGAACCTGTCACCGCAGACATGTTCGACACCTCACCGAACCTCAAAGTTGTCTCTGTAGTCGGAGTAGGTTATGACCATGTTGACGAAGACGCCGCAAGTGCACGCGGTATCGCTCTCGGACATACGCCGGGAGTGCTTAGCGATACCACGGCAGATATGACATGGGCACTGTTACTCGCCGCTGCACGCAATATAGTACCAGCATACAACCACGTACAAGTAGAAAAGCAGTGGTTATACTACGACCCGAATATCCTTTGGGGATACGATGTACATCACACAACAATCGGTATTATAGGGATGGGACGTATCGGATATGCTGTCGCGAAACGGGCATTAGGATTTGATATGAAGGTATTGTATAATAAACGAGAGCGCAGACCAGATTGGGAACAAGAACTCGGTATTGAATATGCGGAACTCCAACATCTGCTAAAGGTCTCAGACTTTGTCACACTCCATGTGCCTTTGTCCGATGAGACAACCCACATGATCAGCAAAGCAGAATTTGAATTGATGAAACCCACATCAATCCTCGTCAATATCGCAAGAGGTCCTGTCGTTGACCACGACGCCTTGTACGCAGCACTCACAGAGGGACAAATCGCCGGTGCAGCACTGGATGTTACCGAACCAGAACCGATAAACACAGACCATCCGCTCCTTGAATTAGATAACCTATTGATCGCACCCCATCTCGGCAGTGCAACAATTCAAACACGAATGAAAATGGCAACAATGGCAATGGAAAATCTGTTCGCTGGATTGAAAGGTGAAAGGTTACCTTACGGTGTAGTACAGCCGTCTTGATAGACGTTTTTTGGACAGGAATAAATCAACATGGAAAGAAAAGACTTTGATGGCATTACCAAGATTGCCGTAAAAGGATTTAAGTCAATCGCTGAGAAATGTGAGATTGAAATCAGTCCATTGACAATCCTTGCTGGCGCAAATAGTTCTGGTAAGTCCAGCATTATGCAACCACTACTAATGCTAAAGCAAACGTTGGAAGCACCCTATGATCCTGGACCGCTTCTGATTGATGGACCAAACGTTAAATTTACTATCGTTGAACAATTCCTATCCTCGTTATCAAATGAAGTTAATGGGAAAAGTTTTACTGTCGGAATTGAAGGCATCGATGATGATCTTTCTTACTTTGTAAATTCGTCTTACAGAAAATCAAAAAATCAGATTGAAGTAATGAAAATGACAGTTGATCAATCCATTTATCCTGAGAACTTTACATTGCGGCCTAAGATGTCAAAAGATGAGATTAAAAAGATTGCGGAGCCACCGTCGTTTTCTGAAGATGCTGATGTTGTAAGACGTTCAGGTTGTTTTTTGCGATTGGAATCTCAATACGGTTATTTGGTATTTAATATAGTTGATAGTCTGGCAGATCATATCTATGACACTATTCACATCCCAGGATTACGAGGAAATCCAGAACGCGTCTATAAAATCAGCAGTGTAGGTAAATGGTATCCCGGCACCTTTGAAAATTACGCAGCAAGTGTTATTCATCTATGGCAAGAATCAGCAGATGAACGCTTAAAATCAGTCACAAATAGTCTCAATGCACTCTCCTTGACTGGAGATGTATCTACAAACAAAATCGGTGACGTTGGAATTGAAGTTAAAGTTGGACGTCTTCCCTTACACGGCACTAACGACACAGACTTGGTTAATATAGCAGATGTTGGGTTTGGTGTATCCCAAGTTTTACCTGTCATAGTTGCCTTGATCGCTGCAAAACCGGGACAACTAGTCTATATTGAACAACCCGAGCTGCACTTACATCCAAACGCCCAAGTTGCTTTAGCACAGATACTTGCAGATGCAGCAAAACGGGGTGTCCGTGTAGTCGCAGAAACGCACAGTTCACTACTACTTCTGGGAATTCAAATACTTGTTGCTGAAGGAAAACTCTCCCCAGAATTGGTCAAGCTACACTGGTTTTCAAGGAACAAAGAAGGAATTACGGAAGTTGACAGCGTTGATATAGACGAAGCAGGGAGATATGGTGATTGGTCTGTAGATTTTGACAAGGTGGATATAAAATCTGAAAACCGCTACCTTACTGCGTTAAACAAACTAAGATTTGGAAAAGAATAAATATAGTGAAAAACAGTGATTCGAAACGGTTGGTTATTGATGCGGATGTTGCTCGAGCTGCTGGCAGTGAAACAGCTACACATCCACGAGCTATAAATTGTCGTGATTTCTTAATTCAGGTTCAGATGATGTACCAGTAGCAATTGGTAGAAACAGTGAAGGCAATCGAGAACACTTTCAAGGCAGTATAGATGAAGTCGCTGTTTGGCGTGTAGCTTTAGACGATACAGATATTCTAAATGCTATGGAGCAAATTGCTCCTGTTGAAGCACGCGGCAAGTTAGCTGTCAGTTGGGCACAATTGAAAAAGTATTAATAAACACAACCGGTCTTACAAACTTGCTTTCCAGATTGTGCAAGTCACCTAAAAACAATCCGATCCTTCTATAGCCTCCTCAAGTCCGCTGGCGAGGTTTCCTAACCTCGTCAATAATCACCCTCTCCCCACCCCCGCTGGCGAGGTTTCCTAACCTCGCAAATAATCAACCTCTCCCCCCGCTGGCGAGGTTTCCTAACCTCGTCAATTATCGACCTCTCCCCCCGCTGGCGAGGTTTCCTAACCTCGCAAATAATCAACCTATTCTACATCGCCTCAGATCGTGTTGAAAAAAATAATCTGGTGAAGCGATACAAGGCACTACGCGTATTCGTCCACGCGCATTCTGCGTTGATTTGGACATGATAATAACATACCCTACCCCCGCCAGGCAGTGTCAATACTGGTATATCCGTGTGTGTATTGATGCAGATGCGGAGGTAAATCCTCTAAAAACTTCTTCCCAACATCAGGAATCTCCCACGGTATATCTATATGATGTGAACGACTGCGAAACCCAATAGCACAAGACAACCTGATGTCGTCTATCTGGTTCGGGAATGCACCGTGATATGTGCGATGTGCAAACACAATCATATCTCCAGGATTTGTAAAGAGTGGAACAACCCCCGGCACATCAAAATCTGTGTATGCTTTCTCTTCTCCACCGACTTTATAAAATGATCGTTTGTCCGATGTCAGTTTAAACCCTTCAGGACCATTCCAATTCTCTACATGCGAATCCGCAATCACACATAAACCCCCATGTTCAGGACGCGAACCCGTGATGTAGAACCATTTTCCCGATGGCCACATTCCACGGTTCAATACATCACCAGAATTCTTAGGTGTATCCGTTGAGAACCCGCACCAATCGGTATGCCATGCCACAGGGTGTGAACCTGGCATCCGAATAATTGCAGCAGAACGATGCACTGTCAATTCATCTGTACCGATCAAATGTCTGTGAATAGCCATAAAAGGTTCATATTCCAGCAGTTGCCAAGCATCTTCACCTGTTTCTATCCAGGCATGTCGTGTTGCGCTCTGACCACGTTTTAAGTCCCTATTCGGATCTGTCCCATCAAAAACGGCTTTCTTCAAACGTCCTATCATCTCATCTGGTAAAACATCCTTGATAATTGCAAATCCGTGTGCTTCCAAACATGTTGACATCTGTGGCAGTTGGTTAAGTTCAAACTGATATGTATAATCAAGTTCCGGTTCTTGAATCTCTAAATAGTGTTGCATTTTTAGGAATCCTTTCGTTATTTATCCCATATTTTATTGAAGAATGTATCTTATGTCAATCTGATTTTCAGACGACATAATGATTCTGAAAAAGATTTGAGGTTAAAAGGTCAAGGTATTTGTTCTTGATACTTTCCGTGTATCATGGTAAATTTAGATAGATTTTTGGGAATTCTAACATTTTTACATGGTACTCTTTATGAGTTCTGTATTACAAGGAGGATATTATGTGGTCTAAAATGATCTGGGGACTTAGTGCTCTCACAGTTGTTCTGCTTATAGGCTTCTCTATGCTTATTATTCCCGCACAGAAGGAACTTAAGCAGATACTGGAAGAAGCAAAAGCAGTTGAAAAAAGATACCAAGTGGGAGGAAAACATGATCATGGACATGCTGGTATTAGAACACACGCTGGAATCTCAGATTTGGAACAAGGTACGGAAACAGTTGTGGAACCGAACGATCCAGTTAATGTAAATGAGAGTGGTAACATGACTGAAACTACGGAAACGGCTGCCGTTGGCATGGGGGCTAATGGCGAAGTTTTTAGGTATAAAGACGGTATCTATAAAGGTCTGACCTATCCTGAAGCTGTCAAGTTTTGGAGAAAACGTGTAGATAAGGCATCTCAAGAACGTAGAGAGGTAAATGATTTATACTATAACATGGAAGAAGCTTTAATGAACGCGAGCCATTCAGGAGTTGCGATTTTATTCGCAGGTCTTAGAAAATTACCCTCTGATGTATATGAAAAAGCAATGGATCAGGTTTTTGAAAACAAACCGAATGATCGTGAAAAATTTGACGCATATATGAACGAAGTTGAGAAACATTCTTATTCAGGATCCTTAGAGGATCAGATATCAATGTTTGAGAATGAGAAAGATTATCGACAAATGCTTCGTATCTCATTGGATGAATTACGTCCTGAAAGGGATAGACTTCATGCTGAATTTAGAATGATATTAAAAGAAAATCCACCGAGAAGGTAGGAAAGGTGAAATCAAAAATGAAAGTATTTAGCAGGACTTACGCAAGATATCTGTGATAGACTGCGAAAACTCGACAATTGAATGCCTCTGATTGACATAACAAAAACATTGACCTTATGTTGTAAATCTGATACGCTAATTGACAATTCACATCCGCACACATATATAGACTTGTGGAGATTTACATGTCAACAAATGCTGAACTGATTGCCAATTGGCGTGATGAACCCGCACCATTGCTAAGTGTATTACATGCATTCCATGATAGAGATGGATTTATCTCAGAAGAGGTATTACGCGATATTTCTGTTGGGCTACGCATTCCGCTTGCAGAACTGTTCGGCACATTGACCTTCTATCACCATTTTTCCCAGGAAGCACCCGGACAAAGCGCACCTCGCGTCTGTACTGGACCGGTCTGTAGGCTGCAAGGCGGCATAGAAATCTTAAACGCTTTAACAGATGACGGCGCAACCGCAATGCCGTGTGCTGGGAGATGTGATGATTGCGTCCCTGTCATAAAAGGTCATCAGGTATTTACGGGTAAAAGCGCAGAGAACCTATCAGTTCAACCCACACCATTACCACCAAAATATCCTGGCGATAAAGAGGAATGTATCTTTGCAGATATACGCGAACAGAACAGGAATACAATAGAAGGGTACCAAAATTCTGGAGGATATGGAGCACTCAAAAAAGCCATTACATCCCTAACACCTCAGCACGTTATTCAAACACTCAAGGATAGCCAACTTGCAGGAAGAGGCGGGGCAGGATTTCCAACCGGAATTAAATGGGAATCGGTCTTAAATGCTCCGGGTGAACCAAAAACTATCGTATGTAATGCCGATGAAGGTGAACCGGGATGCTTCAAGGATAGGGTCATCCTTGATTATGCACCGCACACAATAATTGAAGGAATGACACTTGCAGCCTATGCAACAGGCGCGACACGAGGATTTATCTATCTACGTTATGAGTACCCTGAAACCCTAAAAATACTTGAGAACGCAATCGCAGAAGCAGAAAAAGAGAACTTGTTAGGTAAGGATATCCTCAATACGCAATTCAACTTTGATATATACATACGCCGCGGGGCAGGTGCTTATGTCTGTGGAGAAGAAGGTTCGTTACTAAACAGCTTACAAGGTGAACACCCATTCCCAAGGAACCGGCCCCCATATCCAGTAACCCACGGTTTTGAAAACCTTCCGACAGTCGTAAACAATGTAGAGACGCTCGCAGCTGCGACACAGATACTCAGAAAGGGGGCAGCCTGGTACAAAAACTTGAGCTATAACCCCGATATCTCAGGAACAAAAATCATCAGTCTATCAGGAGACATCCAAAAACCAGGCAATTACGAAGTACCTTTCGGACTACCACTTAAATCATTACTATATGAATGGGCAGGAGGTCCCTTGCCTGGAAGAAAAATCCAAGCGATCACTTCTGCTGGACTATCAGGAGGATTCATCGGAGAGAAAGACCTTGACATAAACATTGATGAACCCAGCTTCCAGAATGTCGGCGCAATGCTCGGGGCAGGCGGCATCATGGTCTTTGATGACACAAGAGATATGATCGACGTCGCACACAATGCAATGCAGTTCTTTGCAGAGGAATCTTGCGGAAAATGTTTCCCATGCAGAATCGGCACACATAGACTCACCGAACTGCTATCTAAACCATTAAACCAGAAATCTGAAGAGCTCATCGCTGAAATTGGATCCGTCATGAAGGCAACAAGTGCTTGTGGACTTGGAACCGCCGCACCCAATATAACAGACAGCCTCATGAAAATAATACCTTAGCTAAAGTTTGATATTTTTAAGAAAGTTTACTATAATATGAAAACAAGTTTTGATGTGAAATAATGTGGACGCGCGGTTTCATATCTCTCTGTTGCGTCGTGTTTGTTATTGGACTGATAACAGGTCCGATGCATCTTTTCTTTCCAGTCTACGTAGAAAATGTCCTGGGTGAAAACCCTCTTTATGCTGCATTAATACGGGCAATACCAATTGCATTGGGAGGACTAACAGCACTTATCGGTGGCACATTAAGTGATAGATTCGGACGAAAACCCACACTGCTTATCGGAATGACCGGGGCAATTGTTATAGGAGGACTTTTTAAAACACAAACACCACTGCTAATATGGGGATTCTTGTGTTATGAGGGGATCGCATCTGGACTAAAAACTGCAGGAGGACAATCATATCTAATTAGTTCTGTGGCATCAGAACGGTTAGGATTCGCTACCGGATTATACTTTATCAGCAGAACATTAGGCAACGCAATCGGAAGCGCAATTGCAGGAGAAGTCATTAGCCGATATAACTATACTGTTTTTGGTAACACAGCGATTATCTTTACAGGTTTGGGCTTTATGGGAGCCTGCTTCTTACTACCGCGAGTAAAATACGACAGTTGGCAAAATAACATCAACCCGCTGAACAGAAAGCAGAGCAATTTAAAATCAACGCTAAATATCCAAAAATATCTGAAATTATGTAAACAATATAAGATACAGATGCTGATCGGTCTACGGGTCCTTCCAACATACTATTGGGGAACAGTAAACCTATTGATGCCTATTCTGATTAAGCGACTCGGTGGAGATAAAGCAACAGGTTATTACGGTATGCTGAGCTTGTTCTTTGCATTTATCTGTCAATTTGCAACGGGTAGAATCTGTGATAGAGTTGGGCATCGTCTGCCTGCTTTCGTGACGAATATCATTGTCACACTTCTGGCATCTGCTTTAGTCGTCTATCACAACTCATTATTTGCATTAGGGTTTTACGGGATACTCGGCACAGGTGCAGCATGGGCACTCTCAACGACTATTCCAAGGTTTATCAACGAATTTACTGACTCACATGAGAAAGGACACGGTGTTGGAATCACACATCTTGCTTGGAGTACTGGTTTTCTACTCGGATACGTTGCAAGTGGATTTCTAATAAAAATCTCTATACACATTCCATTTATTGTTGCAGGTTTTTTCCTGCTCTGTTCAACTTATATAACCTATAAACTATGGCATACAGCCACATATTAGAAAGGTACGACTATGATTATTGCTGAACTTGATTTAGAAAATGCTGAACATCTTGACCTAACGGAAGCACAATGGCGGTTTGCTGCTGGACTCGTCCCAGGTGAGCCAAATGGTGGATTGGTTGACCAGATGCCTGAATCACCTGCACGTCTTGCTGACTATGACGATTCGGGTTGGGACATCTGCGAAAATATCCAAGCAGTCGTATTAACCGGACTCTGTTTCGGATGGTACCGAATCACAGTTACTATTCCTGAAACAGTAGATGGGAAATCAGTGGCTGGTTCAAAACTGTGGTTTCATACATGTATTGACGACTACGGTGAAGTCTGGGTCAATAGTGAAATCGATTTGGCTTTCGGTGAATCAGGGCGCGGGGCTGCCTCTGGATTCAATGCCCCCCAACGAGTCGTTGTTACTGAAAATGCCGAACCGGGAACAAAGCATGTTATCGCTTGCTTGGCAATCAACGGACCACTTGCAAGACCAGGTGGAGGCATATTCCTACGTTTCGCTAAACTTGAATTTGAACAGGAATAGTTATAGTGAATTATAGAGATATGTTGACACTTTTTTGTAGGAGCGATCTCCGAATCGCGACTTAACTGAAAAACAGTCGGGAATCGGAGTTCCCTCCTACATCTCAAAATGTCAAGTTAATTGTAAAATCCACTATAAACACCTATATGGGACGGTGAATAACCGTCCCAATAAAAACAGGATTAGCAGTTGCAGTCTCATACAACTAAAAACAGCCATAACAATAAAAGAGCTGTCGTCCTACTCAGTGGAGGATTAGACTCAACGACTACATTAGCCATTGCACGCTCAGAAGGATTTGAAGTCTATGCAATGAGTTTTCAATACGGTCAACGAAATAGAGTTGAGTTGGATCGTGCAAAACATAACGCACAAGAATTAGGCGCGAAACAACACATCATCGTTGACATTGATCTACGAATCTTCGGCGCATCAGCATTAACAACGGATATGGAAGTTCCAAAAAATCGTTCAGATGCAGAGATATCTGAGGAAATCCCGATAACCTATGTCCCTGCCAGAAACACCATCTTCCTGTCTTATGCTGTTGCGTGGGCAGAGGTGCTCTCATCGGACATAATCTTCATCGGGGTTAATGCTATTGACTATAGCGGTTATCCTGATTGCCGTCCAGAATATATCCAAGCTTATCAAACAATGGCTAATCTTGCAACACAAACGGGTGTTGAAGGTAAAACAGAACTAAAGATCCGAACACCTTTGATTAACAAAACCAAAGCAGATATAATCAAAACCGGCACCGCACTCGGTGTTGATTATACACACACCCTTAGCTGCTACGATCCAGATCCAGATGGAAGGGCATGTGGTAAATGCGATAGCTGCAAACTCAGAAAAAAAGGATTTGCGGAAGCAGGTATACTGGACCCAACCCGCTATATCTGATGTGAGATGATTATGATAAAAGCTATATTCTTTGATTTTTATTATACGTTAGGCGTATGGAATCAACCCCTGGAGGACATAATCCAAAAAATCGCTGATCGTTATGCGTTTGATGTTGATTGGGAACGCTTTGCAGCAGCTGAACCAAATTTATATGCAGATGCATCCGGATCAGATCCTAAAAAACATGCAATTCTTGGCACAATGCAGAAAATCGTAAACAGTTACGGAGAGTTTATCAAACAACTCGGCGTTGAAGAGCATATTGACCAGATAACTTGGGAACTCCTGCAATCTGAACATTCGCTCTTTGCAGCGAATAATGCAATACTCTATCCTGATACAGAGTCAACACTACAGACATTAAAACAGGAGGGATATAAATTAGCCATCGTCTCAAACTGGGATACACCCTTATTTCCGTTGTTAGAACGCCTTAGAATAGCACATCTCTTTGATACCATCACAGCATCACACGATGTACGTGTCCGTTCCGCCAAACCTGATGCACATATTTTTGAGTATACCCTCAAGAAAATAGGGGTTTCTGCAGAAGAGACCGTCCACGTCGGTGATACTTACGAAGCAGACATTATTGGCGCACAAGCAGTCGGTATCCGTCCAATACTAATTGATAGGGAAAACGTACACCCCGGCAGATGGCATGAAACTATTCAGAGTCTAACTGAATTGCCAGCAATGCTTCATATACAAGAACAATGAAAAGTTATTGACTTTTTCTTGGAAGTATGTCATAATATGTTAAGTTCAAATCAATTAATCATGATACTATAGGTAGTTTTTGTTTTACTTGCAATAATGCTGCTTTAGATTTTATAAAGTTACTGGATTTTGACATCTTTTTTTGAACCATGCATATTAATGGTTGATTGATGGTAGGAATTAGATTATGGCTGCGAAACCTCGGAAAAGACCCAAAAGACGTTCCACAAAACAGGTCAAAAACAAAAAAAACTATCCTATGGATTCTGCTATTAAGGAAACTCGTAAATCAAAAGAGATTGAAAAACACAACAAGAAAGGTCTAGCTCACTTCAAAAGAGAAGAATATGACAAAGCAATTGAAGAGTTTGATGAAATCATCAAACTAGATGATCAGAATGCCTCCGCTTATACTAATAGAGGTGAATCTTACAGCAGAAAAGGTTATTTTGACCGAGCAATTGAAGAGTTTAACATATCTATTGAACTTGATCCTAAAATAACTCAAACGTACATTAACAGAGGGGTGGCATTGCAGCGAAAAGGGAAACTTGAGGATGCAATTAATGATTTTATTCATGTATTGAGCCAAGAGCCTGAAAACGCTTTTGCCTATATTTGCAAAAGTGATATTTCCTGTAGAACAGGTAATTACATTCAAGCTATTTCAGAAGCCAACAAAGCAGTAGAACTTAGCAATAGGAGTGCTCAAGCAATTTTTGCCAGAGGTTTTGCCTACTACCAAAACGAGGATTTTGACAAGGCTATGGCAGATTATAATGATGGCATTCAAATTGAGCCAGAAAATGCTACTGCATACAACAACAGAGGATTAATTTATGACATAAAATGTGAGTATGAAAGAGCTATTGAAGACTATGACAAAGCCATTAAACTTTACCGGCATCCTGCTTATTATAACAACAGAGGTGCTGCTTACCGCGAAATTGGAGAGTTTAACTATGCTATAAAAGACCTTAATACAGCCATTAACATTAAACCTGATCAAGCCATGATCTACCTAAACAGAGGTCTGACATTTCATAGAATAGGGGCCATGATTCGTGCAATTGAAGATTATGATAACGCTGTTAGGCTCTGCCCAAATTATGCTGAAGATTTTATTAATAGTAAGTTTGTGTTTGTGCATGGAAAAGCCACTGCCGAAAATGCAATTAAACTATTGAATACTGTAATAAACTCACCGCCAGAAAGTCAAGACGATTTCTATTACACTGGTGTGCGTGCTCTATTCAGGAACAACACAATTGCCGCTCAAAGGTATTTTCAGTTAGCTAAGGAACACAATTTTCACGATCAGAACAAGGTATCACAACATCTTGAAAATCTGAAGAAAAAGATGTGAGGTAAGAATTTACACAGACCTTTACTCTAGAGACAAGTTATATATTCATTAGAGATAAGTTTAGTATTTTTTCGAAACCTTGACAACTATTTCTAATGTATTTTCCAAGTCATAATACCTTTCTTTTGAGGAATTTGAGCTTACAAATTATTGAAACACTATATATTATTCTCTTTTATCAGTTTCCAACTAGTAATTCGGTCATCCAAGATTTCCTTGTAACTCTCATGGGCAAGGACAATGAGCATTGTCTTTGCCCGACTCATTCCAATATAGAGTACTCTATCCAATAATTTTACGCGCGGTAAAGCGATACCTCCAGCTAATTTAACAAGATCCTCAGTTACTGGCATAACTAAAATAGCTAAGTTACTTTCTAAACCCTGGAAATCATAGACATTACTGTACCTTAGTATATTTTCTTGTAAAGGACCTCCAGGTACAAGAATATCGTCTGAATCTTCTTCAACAACTTCGTTTATGTTGCAGAGTTTCCATCCACCAGAACTAGCTATGTCTACCTCAAATTGATCATTAACACCGCTTGAAAGTAGGATAATATCTTTGGACTCAAAACCCCTATCTTTCCAAGTAAGTATTAAGTCATCTAAAGTTTTATTTAATTCATTTGAGGAAAAATATTCTACTTGGACTAGTGGACCATGAACACCTGACATAGGAATCGATTCTATATCAGCTAACATGGCTACAGCTTCTGCTATCTCATGTGTATTACGACAGTTTGTTTCTAATTCATCATTAGACCAATGGAGACCTTCGATTTTTTTTGGGTTGCCTTCTTCGTAATACATCATCATACACCCCGAAACACAAACATCTGGTGAATCTTCAAAAAACGCAGTAAGTGATTGAAGTGTTTTTATGATTGCATCTCAATGGATTAAGGACTAATCTACGTAGTCCGTGCAAAACTGCCAGTCTAACAGTTTATTGTTGTCCTGCTATGCCGGCGGGAGAGTTAGCATCGTGGCGATGTCTTCTGGTAGAGTGACATTATGCTCTTGCTCAAAGTCGGTAATATTGTCATAATTTTCACTGAAGTTCTCAATGACAATATTTTCTTGGAGTTCTATAGCAGCTCTCAGGTCTGATCTCGCTTTTTCCCATTCTTTGAGAGTTAACAGTGCCATGCCGCGATTGTAATATGGCTCTGCTAAATCAGTGTTGCGTTCTATCGCAGCATCATAGTCTTTGATGGCACGTTCATACTCGCCTTTCTTACTGTAAACATTCCCACGGTTGTTATAAGGATTCACAAGGTCGGGCATTAAATTTATTGCTTTGCTATAATCCGTGATTGCGAGCTCATACTCTTCTTTTTCATAGTAAATTATACCACGGTTGTAATAGGCATAAGCAAAATTTGGGTCTATTTTTATGGCTTTATTATAGTCATTAATAGCAGATTCTATCTCACCTCTGAGTTTGTATACTATCCCTCGATTGTTATATGCTTCTGGCAAATTTGGGTCAAGTCTTATCGCAGTATTACAATCTTTAAATGCGCGATCATAGTCACCTTTAATACGGTAAGCTGCGCCGCGATTACTATATGCCTCTGCATAGTTTTCTTTGCGACTAATCGCCGTATTAAAGTCTTGTATGGCGCGGTCAATTTCACCCTTATTGCCGTAAGCTAAGCCTCTGTAGTTATAACCTTGGGCAAAAGTGGGTCTCCGATCAATTGCTTTGTTAAAGCGTTCAATAGTGATATCGTCCGGTGTCTGTTCTGCTTGTGTCTGCATGTTTCTGTCTCCTTTTCCTTACTGGATTGAGACGATTCAATCTGAAAGTCATGTTCCTTCTGCAGCATTTCGGAATTGTAAACTTCTATACCTTCCTTCATGTGAGTGTCTTGGTCTCTAATATACCCATGGAGGTCGTTGTAAACTGTTTGAGTTGAGATACCATGGTGTTTTTGTAAATGGTCTAATATAGGTTCTTTGAGCAATCCATGAATATCGATTACGTTGTATAGTTTCCGTTCAAGAAAACCTTTTGGAGGCCTAACGAAGACGCTTTTTTGTGCTAAGATACGATTTTGAGGATTTCGAGGTGGTTTGACGTATTCTTTTATCTCCTCAGTTCTTTCTAATAAGATAATCCTGCCAGGTTTTCCAAGTGAACCCTCACATGCGAAAAAGAGAGCTATATGGCTATCAGTGGTAAAATCTATCAGATTCGTATACCCCTCGTAATGTTGGAGTTCTGTCAAAATCTCAAACTTGTCATCTTCGTAGGTATAATCTTTAACTATTTTTAACATCTGATCTTGGATGGCTTCTACATCAAATTCCTCCGATCCAATTTCATTCCGACACTTGCGCCAAAGACTTGAAGAAACCTTTCCATGGTATGGTTTTTCTTCAAAATGTTCAGACTCTCCACGAAAGATAAAGTCACCATCTACTGATTCTACCGCTATCTCTTGAAGTTTTTCAAAAATATCTGTGAGACTATTTGTAGACTCCAAGTCGTTTGGTGTGTTCATTACTATTTTTCCTACACTACAATTCTTCGGCGTTAAGTTGTATCAGCAGTATATCATAAGGTCAAGTGGAATTTCAATAGGAAACCTTCGTATGGGTGTGTAAAATTTTGCTGCCCTCGTCTGAACCAGGATTTCCAGATTTCGAGGATAAAAC
>CAZURU010000014.1:0-245 GCA_964623585.1 uncultured bacterium | reverse complement strand
GTCAATTTAGCGATTCCCAAGACCATGCCTGTAGCACATTCATCCTTGAATGTGCTATCTTTCTCCAACCCCATAAGCGTCAATTTAAAGAAATTCCATCTTCTTGGCAGGCTATATAAAACCGAATTTATCCTCCTACCTTTCGCACTGCTGGTGCTTAGGTTTTCGTGGGATATGTTTCTATACACCTTCCGCACCGCTGGTGCTGATATGTGATTATCCAAAGCCTCAGAGAGGCGAAAGGT
>CAZURU010000013.1:0-30541 GCA_964623585.1 uncultured bacterium | reverse complement strand
CACAGTTTCATTTCTAAACAGTCGGTAATGAGAGAAAAATTAATTGAAATGGTATAATATTATGATCAGAAAGATCTATCAGTGAAAATTATACATTCTTTCCATGTGATCCGCCTTGAACTTCTATCTTTACTTGCGACTGAATTTCTGTAAACAATAGCAAGATTGTTTGCGGTAATATCTCAATTATGTGAACACCAAAAGCGAACCTGAAAATGAGGATTTATACCTAATGGCTAATGATTATACTGCATCATCTATACAGATATTAGAGGGGTTAGAAGCTGTCCGGAAACGGCCGGGCATGTATATCGGGAGTACGGGACCTGCAGGTCTGCATCATCTTGTTATGGAACTTGTTGATAATTCTATTGATGAGTTTGGAGCGGGACATGGAACTGAGATTAGGGTAACACTTAATGCAGATGGCAGCGTTACCGTTGGGGATGACGGGCGCGGTATTCCAGTTGGTGAACATCAAACAGGTGTGTCAGCACTTCAGGTTGTCATGACAACATTGCATGCAGGGGGTAAATTCGATGGACGCGCAGATGTCGGATACCAGACAGCAGGCGGTTTGCATGGTGTCGGTGCTTCGTGTGTAAATGCACTATCCGAATGGCTCAATGTACAAGTTGCTCAAGATGGAAAACTTTACGAACAAAACTATAAACGAGGCATACCAACGAAGGCAGTAGAAGTCGTCGGTAATACGAAAAAGAAAGGCACAGAAACTACCTTTATGCCTGACCATGAAATATTTGATATGCTCGATTTTGAAGGGAAATCCTTAAAAGAAAGACTCCGTGAACTCGCTTTTCTGAACCGTGGGGTTCGCATCAAATTCAGTGATCTGAGAGAAGGGATACCAGAGGAAGAGGTGGAAACTGTTTATCACTATGAAGGTGGAATCGCTTCTTTCGTTATCTATCAAAATGAGAATAAAGAGGTATTCCATAATACACCGATATATTTTGAAGGGGTAACGGACAATGTACGGGTAGAGATCGCAATTCAATTTAATACAGGGTATTCAGAGAATATGTTTTCTTATGCAAACAATATACGGACAACAGAAGGAGGATTTCATGAAAGCGGGTTTAAAAGTGCTTTGACCCGCACATTTAACGCTTATAGTAAAGATAATGGATTGCTGAAAGGTGAAAAAATTACACCTGCCGGTGAGGACATTCGAGAAGGTATTATGGCTGTTATCAGTGTAAAGGTACCAGAACCGCAGTTTGAAGGGCAAACCAAGTCTAAACTTGGGAACACTGAGGTAGAAGGTATCGTTATGAGTATTGTGAACCAGCACTTGAAAGAGTATTTGGAAGAGCAGCCAGCTCTCGCTAAGCGGATTGTTCAAAAAAGTATCCGAGCAGCGGAAGCACGCGAAGCAGCACGACAACAGCGCGATCTTATACGGAGAAAAGGTGTCCTTGACTCCGCCTCAATGCCAGGTAAACTCGCCGATTGCTCTGAACGCGATTCAAGCAAAACAGAAATTTTTCTCGTTGAAGGGGATTCGGCAGGAGGGCCCGCAAAACAGGGACGCGACCGAATCTTTCAAGCAGTGCTACCCCTAAAAGGGAAAGGTATTAATGTTGATAAAGCACGCCTAGATAAGATATTAAAAAATGCACAGATCGTAGATATTGTTACCGCACTCGGGACCGGTATTGGAGCAGAGGAATTTTCACTCGAAAAATTGCGGTATGGAAAGGTCATCATTATGGCGGATGCTGATGTGGATGGCGCACACATCCGATCACTCCTCTTGACGTTCTTTTTTCGACAGATGCCGCAGTTAATCCATGAAGGACATTTATACATTGCTCAGCCTCCTCTTTTCCAAATTAGAAGAGGGAGAAGTTCAAGATACCTACAAGATGAAAACGCATTGGAAGAATATCTCTTAGAAGCAGCAGCCAAATCTTTGGAGATAAAAAAAATAGTACGGGATAACGCCTATACAGAAGAAGAGGCTATCGCTTGTGTTAAAGCACTTTCCAATATTGAAAAAAGACTTTCAGATTTAAGCATACGCGGAAATAGAACGCGTCAAGAACTTATTGCCTACCTATGGCAACCCATCGAAGAACAAGAGACGACTGAACCTACAGCAGCAGAGGCACCTTTGCCAACCATTGTGTCAGACAGCCAAGAAGATCGGGTAGAGACTGTTCTGGATATACTTCAAGGCCAATCGGATGGCGGAGAACAGACAAAACTCCCACTAGCAGATGATGCAGAGGATACTTCGGAAGAAAACAGCGAGCAGGTCGAAAATGTTTCACCAGATACTTCACTTGATAGTATGTTACAACGGAACGTGATATCTACAGCTTCAATACATGCGGAACTTTCACCTCACATACAGTGTGTAAAAGACTACGGAATTCAACCCGAAGATTTTGAAAATAAAACATCAGAGGATGCCTCGGTGTTTAGTATTCTAAATAAATCGGAGGAACAGCAGTTTGCAGCATCTGTTGGAGAACTTCTCTCAATCCTCAGATCAAGTGGCAATACTGGAACGACGCTTACGCGATTTAAAGGCCTCGCAGAAATGAACACAAAGCAATTGCGAGAAACAACGATGCAGATAGATGCACGGGTTCTATTACAGGTGACAATAGAGGACGCTGTACAAGCTGAACGAATGTTCACACTACTAATGGGGGATTCTGTTGAACCTCGACGCGCTTTTATAGAACGATATGGAACACAAGTTGAACTTGACGTTTATGGAGCATAGTATAAGTCCCAGGACAGCAGATTGGGTTTCCTAACCAAGGCAGAATACCAAACACGTATTCCGCAGGTTTTTAAAGAAATAAGAGAAGCAAATGCAAGAAGAAAACATCATTAGACGATCAATTGATACTGAGTTACAAACATCAGTCCTTACATACGCTATGAGTGTCAATACCAATAGGGCAATCCCTGATGTCCGAGATGGTTTGAAACCGAGTGCACGCCGCATAATTTACGCTATGGGAGAACTCAATCTAACCAACGACCGACCCTATGATAAGTGTGCTGCAGTTGTCGGTGAGGTGATGAAGAATTTCCATCCACACGGTGATGGTCCTATTTACGGCACGCTCGTCGGACTCGCACAGGAATTCAGCACGCGTTATCCATTGATCGATGGACAAGGGAACTTCGGGTCTATTGACGATGACCCCGCAGGGGCAATGCGTTATACAGAGTGCCGGCTTGCAAAGATATCCGAAACACTTTTACGCGACATAAAAATGGACACGGTTGACTTTCAACCGAATTATAAGGATTCTATGGAAGAACCGGTTGTATTACCCGGACTTCTGCCAAACCTACTCGTCAATGGCACTACAGGTATAGGGGTAGGTTATGCAACAGAACTTCCACCCCATAATCTCAACGAAGTCGTTGACGCGCTTCTGCTTATGCTGGATTTTCCAGAATCGTCAGTAGATGAACTGATGGAACTCCTCCCAGGTCCCGACTTTCCTACTGGCGCAACTATCGTTGGTGAAAAACCGATCAAGTCTATGTACGCTACAGGTAGAGGGAATATGACAATTCGGTCAAAGGTGGATATTGAACCGGTAACACACAGTAGAGTTCGGGGAGATCGTGAACAGATTATCGTCACCGAAATTCCATATCAGATTAAGAAAAATAGACTCCTTGAACGGATGACTGAACTCGTAAATAGTAACACGATAACAGGGATTAGAGATATACGAGACGAATCTGATGAGGATATACGGGTTGTTATTGAACTCAAGAAAGGCGAAGTGCCACAGGTTGTCTTAAATCAACTCTATAAACACACACAGATGCAGGATAATTATAACGCGATTCTGCTCTGTCTTGTGGATGGGTTGCCTAAAATACTAACTCTTCCTGAGATTTTGAAACACTATTTGGCACATCGTCGGGATGTAATTCGACGACGAACACAGTTTGATTTAGCACGATGTGAACACCGAGCGCATGTATTAGAGGGATACCGTATCGCACTAGAGCATTTAGAAGAAGTCATTGAGATTGTGCAAACTGCTGAGACCCCGCAGGAGGCAAGAGAACAACTACAATCACAATACGAACTTACTCAACTGCAAGCGAACGAGGTACTCGGCTTAACTCTGCGCCAATTAACAGGTTTAGAACGGCAACGGATCAATGATGAATATAGTAATCTCGTTGAACGAATTGCTGAACTCAAAGCGATCCTTGATAGTGAAGAACTCGTTACTAACATTATCCGGGAAGAATTAGAGACGTTGAAGGAGGAACATGGAGATGAACGACGCACGGAGATCATTGATGAAGTCAAAAGCTTCGAAATGGAAGACCTCATCGCTGATGATGAGATGGTGGTAACGGTAACGCATTCCGGCTATCTAAAGCGGATTCCGATGGATACCTATCGCACACAAAATCGCGGCGGTGTCGGAATTAAAGGTGGTAATCCTAAAGATGGCGACTTCTTAGAACAGTTGATTGTCGCAACTGCACATCAACCCCTTCTATTTTTTACAAGCCTCGGAAAATGTTTTCTATTGAAAGTTTATGAAATACCGGAAGGATCGCGTACAGCAGCTGGACGAGCAGCTGTAAATATACTAAAATTGAGTGAAGCAGAGACCATTACTGCACTTTTACCTGTACGGGAGTTTAAAGAGGATCACTATATCCTAATGGCAACAAAAAACGGTATTGTAAAGAAAAGCCCCTTGCAGGATTTCAGAAATCCTATCTCCAGCGGGATTATTGCAGTCAATTTAGACGCAGATGACCAACTCATCGGAGCACAACTTACCGACGGTACCTATGATGTCATTTTAGTGAGTCAAAACGGAAATTCTATCCGATTCCATGAATCTGATGTTAGAAGCATGGGACGTCGTACGCGCGGGGTACGGGGGATCCGCCTCGGTGAAGAGGACTTCGTGGTAGGTATGGCATGTTCCTCAGATGAAAATGATTCGCTCTTGGTGGTTACGGAAAACGGATATGGTAAACGCACAAGTCTAGCAGCCTATCGCGCACAGAAACGAGGAGGAGTCGGGTTGACAGCAATTAAACGTTCAAGCAGAAATGGAGCGGTTGTTTCTGCAAAACTTGTTAGAAGATCAGATCAACTTGTACTTATTAGTTCTACAGGATATATCACACGGATGGCAGTTAGCGATATTCGTTCAATAGGCAGGACAACACAAGGAGTAAGACTTATGAGCTTAAATGATGGCGAAACACTCGTTGACGTTGCCAAGATTTCTGATGCCGAAACTATATAGAAGCAAGGATAAAAACTCAATGAATTAGAAAAGGAGAGAATAATGAACAATAAGTTATGGATATCAACAAACCTATCTATTATAAATGGGAGAACAATGCTATTTACTCTATTGTTATTCCTTTCAATAGTATTGATAGCAGATGCACAAGATGGAACAACAGCAGAACCTGATAAGGTAACGATAACAGAACCTGATGAACAGACCCCACTCACCGAAGAATCTCAAACAGCAAAACAGGTTTATACGCAACTGATGCATGCAGTCTACTTGCAAAGTTTTAATAAAGATCTAGTGCAAGCTAAAATGCTATACGACCAATTGGTAAAACTGTCTCCAGATTCTGCTTATGTTTATTATAGACGAGGACAAATACGTTACAAAATGCAGAATGTACTTGGTGCTGAAGCTGATATGGAACAGGCACTTGCAATTGACGATTCTGATATACTTGCAACATGGCAACTCGCTCAGATTTTGGCACACCGCGCATATATTTCACAAGGGAAAAATGTTACTAAAGTATTGGATACTGTTAAAAGAGTGACTGAGTTAGACCCAACCCATTTTAGAGCACAAGAGATGTTGGCAGATTTATCGTTCCAACTGCGTGAGTACGAAACTTCAGAAAAAGCACTCAAAGCATTAACACGTATTATGCCTTTTGAGCCTTCTTTTCATAAAAGACTCGGAGATATTTATCAGGAATTAAATAGAACAGAGGAATCTGTCGAAGCATACAAACGCGTTATCAAAATTAAACCTGACGATATAGGCGCGCTTAAGGCTTTGGGATTTCTTAACCTAAAAAGTGGACTTTTAGAAGAGGCAAAGGAAACGTTTGAGCAAATCTTGACATTAACACCACAAGACGTGAGAAGTAATTTAGGATTAGGGTTAGTACTACAGGAAGTCGCATATCGTATGCAAACTGATGAAAATTGGACAGCACAAAATGAAGTTATTGTCAAAAAATATAAAGATCAGAAACTCATAACCGACGCTGAACTTTACCTTGGACGGGCAATATACTTGTCTTTAGCAATCGTAAAACGGTCCGATAACGGACGGCAACAAGCTACCTACAGAAAATTAGCCGTTGACGCACAATATGCTTTAGGAAATGTCTATCTGCTGTTTGAAAAATATGAAGATGCTGAGAAGACTTTTACACAACTTCTCACAAACGACGATGAACATATCGGAGCAATATACGGAATCGCATCTACATATCAATCTATGGGGAACTTCGACAACGCAGAAATGTATTTGCGAAAAACGCTTTCACTTGAACCCGGACATGAATATGCACTCAACGCCCTCGGATATCTATATGCTGAGAAAGGAACAAAACTCGATGAGGCTGAGGCTCTAATAAAACGTGCACTTGAACAAGCACCAGAGAAAGGAGAGTATCTTGATAGTCTCGGATGGGTGTTTTTTAAACAGGGACGTTTCGCGGAAGCTGTTACTATGTTGGAAAAAGCAATACAACAATCTCCGAAAAATGTGATAATACTGATACATCTTGGAGATGCTTACCTAAAGAACAGTGAACCTGATAAAGCACGTAATGTTTGGAAAGAAGCACAAACGATTGAACCAGAAAATGATGAAATAAAGGAACGACTCAGCAAATAGTAGAAAACCAACTTTATATTTGAAAATGAAAAAGAACATTGTCAAAATCCTATTGCTAACGTTACCCCTTGCTATACCACTGGTTATGCATTATGCCGCGCAACCCAGTCATGCATTCTACTGTGGCACACCATTCCTGAAAGAAGGTTTAGTCTTACAACCTTCACCTGATCTAGGAACTGCTCCAAGACACCCCGCAGCACCACCACTTACCATCGGATTCCAACGTTCTTTTTTTGCGATTGATTTTGCCAGAAAACAGCAGTATGCCATCAATGCTACACTACGGGCAAGTGGAAACCACTGTTATATCTTCGTAGAAGATGCAGAATGGCAAACACACATTACAACAAAAACAGTCCAATCTCTTCAAAGAGCGTTTGATTCCGCTACACCCGCAGACCCACAGCGCGGTATATACGACATTTTAACCGAAGATTTCGGTCCGCCTCCAGATGTTGATGAGAATAATAAAGTCATTATCCTTCTTCTTAATATACTTGACACAAGTACAAGTCATACCACTGCTGGATATTTCATGCCGATTGATCAGTATCGCGGTCGCCTACACCATCCTGCACTCGGCCCAGTCCATAGCAACGAAGCCGATATGATCTATATCAACTCAAGGAACCATCATCCGAACACCAGCACCAGTGACATATTTAACTGGCAGTCTGTTATTGCACATGAACTTCAACATCTTATCCATTGGCGTCATTCCCCAAACGAGGAAATTTGGATTGACGAAGGATGTGCTGATTATGCAGCATCCCGGTGCGGATATAACCTCTACCAGCATGTGAATGCCTTTCAAAAAGCACCGAATACCTCTCTCATAGACTGGACTCAGCAGACCGACACAAACTTACTTGCACACTACGGTGCCGCTTTTCTGTTTATGGTATATGTTCATGATCACTATGGTGGAACTGAAACTATAGCTGCACTCGTCAAAAATCCATTAGATGGAATACCCGGCATTACACATACGTTAAAAACACAAGGCATAAATAAGTCATTTTCTAACATATTTTCAGACTGGAAAGTTGCGAATTATCTAACGACATGGCGAACCCTTGGCACTGTTGAAAACCTTTTTCGGTACAATTCAATCGTTCTGGCTATACAACCTCAATATGAACATGTGAGCTATCCTGCTAATAGCAAAAATAGAAGACTCGCAAATTTTAGTGCACATGCTATAGAATGTAAAGTAGCAATAGGTGGACAGTCAGGTTTAACAATCGGATTATCAACACAACGCCAGTTAAATACGTCACTGGGAATTATAGATGTCAAGGCAACTTATTTACACACGTCAGGTGAGATAGTCGTTAGAAAAGTGCCTTTTAGAACTGTTGATGGCATAGCATCACTGGATGTGCATACTTTTGGAACTGATATCCAGCGATTGATGGTGATACCGAGCTTACAAGTTGAAAACGCAAGTTTTGCACAACAGACTGTAACTTACGATTATAATATCTTTGAAGGTAATTTAGGATCTTACACGACACGCGTACTCCCGAACCCGATACATCCAAACTATTGGGAAATAATTGCCCAGCCAGATATGTCAATGCCAAATGAACCTGCGGCTGTGCATGCCTTCACTGTAACACTGACATATCAGAATCGTAAACTACTTGATGCAAAACCGATGATATATCTTGAAAATGAGAAAATCGCGCTATACAGATACGCTTTCAATCTCAAACCTGATATAGAAACTGAAAAGGTAAAATGGACAATTCAAAGAGGGGAAACTTTAATTGATGAAGGGATATTAAATGAATCCATAACCGAATAGTGATAATTTTTGAGGAGGAATATATGGCAACTACACTTTATGCAGGAACAGTTGGGCAGAGCATCTGGCGCAGTAAAGATATAGGTAAAACCTGGAACCGCGCAAGCAACGGAATCTTTCCCGAAGCAGATATTCGTGCCATCGTCGTTGACCCAGCAGATTCAAAAACGCTTTATGCAGGTACCGAGAAAGGTGTCGTCAAAACTACGGATGGGGGTGATTCCTGGAGACATTTACCCAGTGATATGGACAGTAAAGAGGTGTGGTCACTTGCAATTCACCCGACTACTGCAGGAACACTCTATGCGGGGACATGTCCATCAGCATTTTACAAGACGACAGATGCAGGTGAAACCTGGGCTCAACTCGACGCTGAGCTCGCGCAAGAGTGTGAAGGAATTCCTATTATTCCACGTGTGACAACTATCATTATTGACCCAGAAGACCATGATACCGTATATGCAGGCATCGAAATTGACGGCATGCGGCTGAGCACCGACGGTGGAAAAACATGGGATAACCGCAGTGAAGGATTGAGTAGTCAAGATATTCATGGATTAACTGTCGTACCGGGCGAACAGAAAACACTCGTCGCAGCTACAAATAACGATGTTTGTATCACGACAGATATGCACCATTGGACACCTTTGAAGGTGTGTGAGCATTTTCCATGGCCCTATTGCCGTGCTGCATTCTATTTGAACGGAGATAATGCCAAGGTCTTTATCGGAGCAGGAAACGGGCCTCCTGGTGATCAAGGCGGGATATTCTATATGCAAGATTCTAACCAGGCTGCAGACGCAACGGCAATACGTTGGGAACGTTCTGATATCGGAATAACAGCAAATAGCACTATCTGGTGTTTTGCCAGGAAAAATGTTAACTATAATGCAGATGTTGATGGATTGTTGATCGCCTGTAGTGTCAGCGGACAACTTTTCCTGAGTGAAGACAATGGAGACTCTTGGACAAAGTTGACACATGAATTCGGAGAAGTACGGGCATTGGCGGTTGCATAGTTGCTATTCTAATCCAATATTATTAGATTGTGTAGATTGTGCTTGTATTTGTAGCACATTCTGTTAGATTGTGCATCTTCGAGCATCATTCAATATTAATTGTTGCTTGACTAAATTCTACAATTTATGATAGACTCTTTGCCAGATACATTGTGAGTTGAACTATAGTAGTATCAAGGAGGCATTCACTATTATGCGTTTATTGTGTTTTTTACTAATATCCCTTCTGCTTGTTTCATTTATGGGATGCTTTAGTAGCGAGGATATAAAGACAATACCGACATTTACCGAGGTAAAGAAAATTGCTATTACACCCTTCTTCGCTGACAAAGAAGAAGCAAAGGCTCTTGGGGGCAGAATTAGTGTTAATCTATCTACACGATTTGAACTCATATTAAAAGACATTGAGTGGGTTTATGATATATCAGATAAAATTCGACCAGTGGCGGAAAAGATAGATGAACTCGGCATTACACTAAATGATGTTTTTGATGACCCTGCATTAGCAGCAAGAGTAGGAGAAGCACTCGGTGTAGATTGGATTATTACAGGAGATGTTACAAAACCAAAACTGATACGTGATGATAATGACCAACATCACCAACGACTAGGACGACAAACCGGAATCTCAGGAACATCTACTTACATCACTACACGGCAAGTGGTAAGAAGTAAAGTGCGTCTAAAGATTATTGATGTGGCAATAGGTAGTATGATCTATAATAATGAAATCCACTCTAATCTCAAGTATTGGTTTGCATACCAGACCCAAATGAGTAATATGATAATATTTAAGCAACCTGAGGAAATGTTCGCCGATATAGGAAAACATTTACCATGGCGAATTTCCTATATGCTCTATCCCAGTGGATTCAATGAGGAACCACAAGATAAAGTATTAGTAAAACCTGAATTCCAAATCAAAGGAACAGGTGGAATTGTTAAATATGATTAGCACCGTTTTGTGCTGTCTAAGTTCAAAGTCGGATTGAAGATACCACTTCAGTCCGACTTATTTTATGTGAGACCTGCCTAGACAGAACACTACGTTGTATCTTCAAAGAACGCGTTGATCTGACGCGTGTAAGACTTACCGTAATGTAGCAGTTGTGAAGATACATCGTAGAGTTCGTCAGGGGGTAATCCTTCATAAGGGTTGGATATTTTCTGATAGCATACTATGGCGTGTTCAAAGAAATCTAATGTCTCAACATCAATTGCCCCACTCTCTTGGACAGCACGAAAGCCTTGGTGTTTTTGATAGGGTGGTGGTTGACCACTAAACTCTATAATTGCGTTGTTGATGTCTACAGCGCGTTGCACAATCATCAGAAAGCAACTTTTGATATAAGAATGTGTGAGCTTATCAGCATCTATATAAGTGTCTTTGTCTGCTGGTAAACCGTAATGCAGTTGACTAAAACATTCGTCCATATATGCCAATTTTGCCTTTACAGGATTAAAATGACGCGGTAATGTCTTTTGAACGGTTTTTGACATCGGTATTCTCCTAAGGCTTATTTTTAATTATAAATTGCGTATCATTCTGTTAGATTAGACGAGTTTTTTGGAAAAAAGTTGGTAAACCTTGATGATTTCTGCCCTGTTTTATAATACAGAGAATATACACACCACTAAAGGGCACAATACTTGGCAGAACGGACTCAATTATGATAAAATTCTAAATGCTGCATTAAGGAAACAAAATGATGAAAGCCATTATTAGGACAGGCGATGGAGGCCCAGAGGTACTGCAATTGACTGATGTCCCCTCACCTGAACCAACTGAAACACAATTACTTGTGGACGTTAAAGCAACTGCACTAAATCGCGCGGACCTTCTACAACGTCGGGGGGCATATCCGCCACCACCAGGAGAATCCGAAATACTCGGTTTAGAAATTGCTGGCACGGTCTCGGCAATAGGATCCGCGGTGCAGGGATTTAGCAAAAATGATAACGTGTTTGGACTTGTTGCAGGAGGTGGATATGCAGAACAGACGGTTCTTGATTACCGTATGGCTATGGCGATACCAGGTGAATGGCGTTTTGAAGAGGCAGCTGCAATACCAGAGGTGTTTTTTACTGCAAATGAAAACATATTTACTTTAGGACGGCTAACAGCTGGAGAGACAATCCTTATTCATGCAGGGGGAAGTGGAGTCGGGACTGCCGGGATTCAGATCGCAAAGCACGCTGGCGCACGAGTTTTTGCCACCACTGGGACACCTGAGAAAATTGAAAACTGCATTACGCTCGGTGCTACAGCCGCTATAAACTATAAGCAATCGGACTTTGTTGCTGAAATTGAGAAATTGACAGATGGAGAGGGTGTGGATGTCGTCTTAGACTTTATCGGGGCACCTTACCTAAACCGCAACCTGCAGATCCTCAAAGTAAAGGGACGACTATTGCAAGTCGGATTGATGGGGGGATCCACCACAGAGATAGATTTAGGAGTGATCATGCGGCGGCGACTTCAGGTGATCGGCTCTGTGATGAGACCGCAATCGCTATATGAAAAAATAGATATCACACAACGATTTGTAGAACGATGGTTGCCAGAGTTAAAAAACGGAACACTCAGACCCGTCATTGATAAGGTATTCCCGTTAGCACAGGCATCTCAAGCACATGAATACATGGAAGATAATCGTAATTTTGGGAAGATTATTCTAAAAATATAGATGATGAATTGTGAAGAAAAGTAAATCAGAGGACAACTAAATATAAACATTGGATAGGAGATAAGTCGTTTTGTATACACGTTCTGCGATATTGGCAATAGTCTTGTTCTGCTTTAGTGTCGCTGCGGCTGCGGATGTCACGCAAATAACCACTGCAAACGAGATCACCATTAATTTTGAACTGCCACAACTTGAGGTTACAGCAGTTGAATCCTATGGCAACAGAGCACAGCAAGGTATATACCACAACGTAGCTTATCCTGCATGTGGTTGGATTCAAGAACCAGGATATCCAAAATTACCCGTTACACGGGTGCTTTTAGCTGTTCCGCCAGACGCAGAATTGAACGATCTGAATTTAGCCGTAAAAACTGGCTCTTGGCAAAAGCGGAGCGACGTGAGACTATATCACAGTCAGAAAGATTCCTTATATAATAGGCATTCTGATTCCGACCTCTATCCAGCAGTTCTTGCACGGATAGAGATGGATGGATACATCCGTTCCCAACGTGTTATCACCGTAGTTTTGCATCCCGTCCAATATAATAGTGTCACCCGTGAACTGCGTTCATATAACAGGCTCACCGTTTCCATACCCTATCGCACGCAAATGCCTGTACAAGACATCGACTCTACTGTAAACACTATTCCAGCGCAAGCGGATTTAATACCCCAGTTACATAGTATGACTTCTCCTTTTGAAAAAACCTTTGAAAGACACATTCTCAACTATCTGGATTACCGTAGAATCTTTAACACTGGTATGGGAAAAAGTGGCAATATAAATGTGCCTGCACATGCAAATATAGGATCACTCAGGGCTGCTCCATCTGCCCCAGGCTTGGTTACCGAAACAGAACAGACACGGTATAAACTCTATATTGATGAAACAGGAATCTACAAAGTAACTGCAGCATCTTTGAAAACGGACTGGGGTATTGACTTAATAGGTGTTGATCCGCGGAAGCTGCGTCTTACCCAAGGTGAACAGGAGATACCTATCTATGTAAGTGGTGCAGGTGATCAGCGTTTTGGCGTGGAAGATGCGATTTTTTTCTTAGCGCACAGCCCCACTGATCCTGAGAGTCCCCATAAAAAGAACGCATATACAATTTGGAATATCTACTGGTTAAGCGTGGCATCAGAAGCACAATATCCGGCACGTCAGCAAAATAGTCGAGTGGCGCAAATTGAGGCAAGTCCAAGCGATGCAACTGCTGTTCAGGTGCCGACCTTCAGATCGCGGGTCGTGTTTGAGGAAGATCACCTTACAAACAATTTGGAATTTGTCCGGCCAGAAATTGTCTCAAGAGGAGAAAAACACAAATGGTTTGATACGTTGGACTTTTGGTTCTGGGACGGTATCAAAAATTCAAGCGAGGTTGGGGAACTGCGGCTTGAATTTCCACTCTATGACATCGCAAAGAGTTTTGACCCACCACAGATACATGTTGTTTTACAAGGCGGAACACCCGAAACGCATGAAATCTATACCGCCGTGAATAGTGTAAGAATTGACCACGCAAAATGGGACAGTCAGGCACAGGTAACACTTTCAGAAAACCTACAAGTCTGGAATAACCTTAAAGATGCAGCAAAAGGTGAAATGAATGTCCTCTCTCTAACACGGATTGATACAACTATTGAAGAGGATACAACCCGTTATCCATATCACGTTTATCTCAATAGGTTCTGGATTGACTATACGCGGCTCTTTGTAGCGGTGGATGATCAACTTCGCTTTGGAACACCTATCAAGACAGGAAAAGTCGATGAAAAGAAAGGTGCTATACACCAATTCCGTATTGATGGGTTTCTTAATCCCGATATAACAGTTTTTGAAACAGATGGAAACACACTCACTGCTAAACTTCAAGGTGTAGATGTAACCCGTCATGCAACCGATGCGGAGATGCAAGCCCGGTTTAGAGCAATAAATTCTGGAGACCTGAGAGCTGTACCGAACAATACGTACACCGCGACTTTCCAGATACCAGACACCCGGACTACGGAGTTTATAGCCGTTTCAGATGCGGGACTTCGCACACCTGTTCAGATTGAGACAGTTCCACCGAGTGATTTACGCAGTACACTGAACGGGGCAGATTACATTATCATAGCACATGCACGGTTTCGTGAGGCAGCTGACAGGTTGGCAAATTGGCGTTCCACGACACAAGGCGGTGGGTACCGCACGAAAGTTGTTGACATCAATGATATATACAACACTTTTGGAGATGGAAAAGTTCATCCCATCTGGATAAAAAACTTCCTCACTTACGCATACAATAATTGGACACCTCCCGCTCTCTCCTATCTCGTATTTTTAGGTGATGGAACTTATGATTTCAGGGGAATAGATAAGGAGATACATTTTGAACCGCCAGAAGTAGCGGGGTATATACCGCCTCACTATATTACAACAGACGCGTTTGGTAGAACATCTGCAGATCATTGGTACGCTACAGTCTCTGGACATGATGAATTTGTAGATTTCTATCTTGGGAGATTAAGTGTTGAAACCGTGGAGGAGGCGGATACCGTTGTAGACAAAATTATCAATTATGAAGGACAACGACCTAACGGGGCATGGAGACGCCGAATTATATCTGTTGCTGATGATGAAGTCAGCAATCCGGGAGATCATATTTTCAAGAAAAGCCTTGACGAAATTGCAAAAGACCATACACGCCTCGGATACGAAACCGTTGAAATTTACCTTGAAGATGTGATAGATGAAGTAGAGGCGAACCCAGAACAGTTCTCTAACGCACTGCCACGACACGTAGCCAGAGATAGAATCATCAATGCCTTAGGTGAAGGCGCAGCTATTGCACAATATGCTGGCCATGGGGGCAGAATCGTCTGGACACACGAAGCCATTTTCGGTAACGCATCCGTCGACAAAGTAGAAGAGACTGAACAGATACCTTTTATGCTTGTGTTGAGTTGCTATAACGGATATTTTGACGCGCCCGGCGAACCGAGTATGGCAGAGAAAATGCTACGGAAGGAGAGAGGCGGAATTATCGGTATGCTCAGCGCAACACGCCTGACCTATGGTAGTGGAAACGAAGACCTTAACAGGATCATATTTGATATGTTATTCCAGCGGGATATCCGACAACTCGGACCGCTGAGCTTCGATTCTAAACTTGAGTACTTATTAACGGCAGGTACATCACAGTTGGATATTATGCTTGAATATACCTTATTTGGGGATCCGGCATTGCGGATCGCTATGGCAGAATATGAAATCCTTCCAACAATTCAGACGAAAACCGTTAAAGCAGGTGATACACTCAAAATCGCATCCGGATACATTCAAACCGCACGGTACGATTATTCACTCGGTAAGAAGGTTTTTACACGCAACACCAACTTTGATGGAGAGCTAACAGTTAAAGTGAGTTTTCCCGGCCAACAATCTGTCGGCGTCGACAAAACTGGCGCACAACGACAATACTACTCCGGGGATGTCGTCGTAACTGAAACGGTAAAGGTGCAACGCGGGAGTTATCCAGAAGTTGAAATTGACGTGCCTGTTAACATCTCACGAGGAGACGCACATGTAGAGTATTATGCCGAAAACGCTACTGAAATTGCTGTCGGGGGGGATGGATTTACGGTAGATGTGCCAAAGATACTTGACATTATACCGCAGGTGATTACCAACCAAGAAACACCAGTATTAGGCCATGAAGGACCATTTGCACCCCCTGACATTACGCAGCAGGTGAACACGAATCCATCTGGTCAAGATATGATTGATATTTTTACATTCGTTTCGGACGATAGCAGCGAAACAGTTTCTGTCATGTTAGAATGGCGGAATCGCTTGAACCCGACTAATAACAGAGTATTCCTTGAACCTACTGAAATAATACCAGAATCAGCATTTTCTAAAATAGCAACGGCATCAACAACAACTGCAAGGTGGTGGAAACTACCACAACCCCTACCCGCGCCAACCGACGGATCCGCATTGCGATTTGATATACAAGTTACGGATGCGGACGGTAATGTTGTTACTTCTGATTATTTTCGGTTCTATCCTTATGTGTATCCGAACCTTTCTGTCGTCTATAATAGACGTTTCTCAGATTTTCAAGAGATTAACTATACCTTCAAGACAGACGATGGTGGTACGTTCAAACGTTATCTGACAGCTGATATTGAATTGACAGCCAGCAACATATTTAACTGGCCTGGGACAGGGAATGAAGCCGTTAATGATCCTGAACTGCTTGAGAAGGTAGGACTTTCAGACGTTGATATTGAAGTGGCATTTTTTAGCGGGAATCCAGATATAGATGGGAACAATATTGTTGACCCGGATGCACATCTACTCGGCAGAACAAAGATATCTCCATCCGATTGGATCATGCGCAATCCGCTTGTTCAACAGTCTGAGGCTTATGAACCTGAACCCCTTAATATCAATCCGATAGCGACTGTGTCTATTCCCATATCTCTACGGAACGGTATATATGACGTGTTTGTATATGTGGATCCCGTATTTAGCGAGGCTGAAGAACCAGGTACGTTTTTATATGGCATTGTGCTGGAAAATGAAGAACAGGATAACATCGGATACAGACAACTTACTGTTTCAAGTGACATCATTGGAAACGTGCCATTAAGTGTGAAAAGTGTGAAAAGTGTTGATGGCGGTATACGGATATTAACGTCAGTCGGTGCTATTAATGACAACTTGCAAATCGGGTCAACTGGCAACCCATTAGTGCTTACGACATTACCTATTGTATCAGAAACGACGAATCCAAATTTCGCCTATTACCTTGGTGGGACAGGTGAGGTGCCATCTCTATATAACAACGACACCACGCCACACCTACCCCCATATTTAACATGGCCACATATCAGGAGCGGGCAAAAAGAGGGGGCACTGCTCCCAGTAACATTGCCGACGCAAAACGCTTTATTAGGTTATAGTTTGCACTTAGACACCGGAGAAACCGCAGGACAAGGGTCAGGTAGAAATCAGGATGCAATAGCCAGTCCTCTGTTCAAACTTCAAACACCTGTAACCGTTGAACTTGATTTCGATTTTACTGCGCTGCAACAGAACGTGGTCAAGGAACTTTTTGGCACAGATGCCGATCTGTCCACTGATACGCAAATTATGGATACAACCCTTAGCACCGCTTTAGATGAACGGTCAAACAACATCGGGATATATCTCTGGCTCAATACGATCGCAAAATGGGTTCGCCGTGAATCTGAAATAAAGAGAGAGACGAATGGCAGCATATATACAACAACACGGGTAGCTAAAATTCGTACCGAAAACGTAGGGGATGGCGCAATTGACAACGTCAATATTACATCCAGTGAAGTTGACATAGGGACCTGGTTGATTTTATTTGATACACCCCATACTTACAGACTCCTATTTATACCCAACGTTTCTGACGACGGTTCAATTGGACAGGATCAGAAATTAGAGGAAATAGCGGAAGATATGCATATTATCAGTTATAATAACATACAGACAAATTTACTCAGCAATCTTGGATTTACTGTTGATATTAAAAGCGGAGAAACACCTTTCGGCTTTGGCGATAAATTGGGTTTTAGAATGTCGCGAGTTCAAGGATCCGGTGAGCAGGGACCCGCATACTATACCTCCTATTATTCAATCAGGAACGCTGGAAACGGAACAATTCAGTACATTGACTTAGCAGATGATACGTCTATGCCACAAGATACTTGGCTAATCCTGTTTGTTTCTCCAACACAATTTCAGATTGAAGGTGAAAATAGGGGTGTATTGACACAGAATGGAACGCCTATCTATGGCACAGTCGGTACACCTTTTGAATATAAAGATTATGGATTGACTCTACTGATAACACAGGGACCGGATGCTTTTAATGCAGGCGACCGATTCCTGTTTAATACTGCTAAAGTTGGAACAGTCCAAGCGGTTACCTCCTATTTAGGGACAATGACTTGCCTTTATAGTGAGGATACGGTGCCGCCAAACATACAGTTGACAATTGGGGATCAGCAGCACTTTATTTCAGGTTCATCGGTTGATGCTGCACCCCTTATCCAAGCAACACTCACTGACCCGCGCGGCATTGATTATCTCACACGTCCTATTGAGTTCGCTTTAGGACGGTTTGATGCGTTTGAAACTATTGCTGAAACTGACTATAAAATAACACAGCATCCGGGATCAAAACAGGTTATATTGACGTATAATTCTCCTGAACTTAAACCCGGTGAGTATCAGTTGCGACTGGTAGCAAGCGATCTTGATGGTAATGAAGGTGAGAACGAGATTACCTTTAATGTCCATAATGCTCTGCAGTTGGTGGAACCTCTAAACTATCCCAATCCGTTTACGCGCAATACCACAATAACCTGTGAGTTAACCAAACCTGCTAAGTCGCTTACTGTCAAAATATACACCCTTACCGGTAGGTTAATTCGGAAATTGGAAAGTGAAGCACCTTCAGGATTTATCAAACTGAAGTGGGATGGTAAAGATGACGATGGAAACGAAGTCGCAAACGGTGTCTATTACGGTAAGATGATAGTTAAAAGTCTGGATGATGAAGATGACCAGACCCATATTTTGAAAATGATGAAATTGAAGTAGCCGTATGAGAAAAATACACCCCCTACTATTTTTACTGTTCTGTCTCCTTTTTAAAGTTGGCGTTCTCTCCAAGGTTTCTGCGGAGACATATACAGCAGACTTCCTCACATTCGGCACTAGTGCGCGTCCGTTAGGTATGGGTAATGCATTTACCGCGATTGCTGATGAGGCAAGCACAACTTACTACAATCCTGCCGGCATTGCGCAGCTAACGCACCACGAATTCAATTTCATGCACGCCACACTTGCAGACCTTGCCTCATACAATGTCGCAAGTTATATATATCCCTTTGAGTATAGTAAGAAAACGAAAAGAATAGCCTTCGGCATCAGTTGGCTCCGCGTCGGTGTAGACGACATCCCGATAACAGGGATACCTGTCACCACCAAAGCGATCGGTCCAAACAACCGTCCTTACGTCCTCGGCACCTTTAGCAATACAAATAATGCAATACTCCTGAGTGGTGCAGGACATCTCATGACTTTACCCCAAAATATTACCATTGATCTCGGTACCAGTCTCAAACTGCTGTATATTGATACGTATCGTAATACGAATGCTGTAGGGGGCGGAGCTGATCTTGGTATCCTCGCGAAAACGGACCCAGATAAAGCGACTGCTTTCTCCATCGGTATCGTTGCAAGTGATTTCCTTACAACTAAGCTCTATTGGAACACCCCACCAGAAAACGAAGGAGAAACGCCACATACAGAGACACTTTTACCTCGACTCAAGTTCGGCATCGCCTATCATCAGAAACTCTCCGTTTTCAATAGCAGACTCACATTAGCTGCCGATGTAGACACGCGTAATGATTATGCCAAATTATTTGAATTTCATACGGGGGCAGAATACGTTCTCTTTGAATTGTTAGCGTTGCGTTGTGGACTTGATGGCAGGAACGGCACAACCCGTGAGATGTATTTCACCGCAGGTGCTGGTCTACAACTCCGATTTGTAACCGGTGCAGCATTTCATGTTGACTACGCCTATCAGAGCCAACCCGATTTAGGCATCAGCAACCGTCTTTCCCTCCGCGTTAGATTTTAGACGTTGCTTTTAACCGATCAATTTCTTCTTTAATTCTCATCGTTAGTCGTTTTTGAGTGGTTATTCAGGTATTCGCTATCCTTTGTATAAAAGTATCCTCAAGTTTAGATAAATTCTTTTCCTTCATATTGAAATAACTCACAAGATCATCCGAAGAGCATTTTCCCTCATAGTACTTTTTAAATGCAAGTGTTAAAAAATGTTGACCTAAATACATAATTTGATTATAGAAATAATTTCCACCTACTGAATAAGACTCGCTAT
Organism: uncultured bacterium; assembly: GCA_964623585.1. GTDB lineage: Bacteria > Poribacteria > WGA-4E > WGA-4E > WGA-3G > MSPOR6. Next base: position 10,144 of record CAZURU010000013.1, on the reverse strand, counting down.
TTTGATATTTACTTTTGCCTATACTTATCCATTCAGATAACTTGTTTTTAAAAAATGTTTCTGATATTGTACCTTTCTGTAGAAATTTATACAGAATTACTTGAGAACTTACTTTGTAATCATCTGCTAATTCTTTTGCTATTTTATCGCTATATTCAACAGAGCCAGAGTATTTATCAAAATGTTCAAGTGGGACTAAAAACTCTGATGCAAACTGGTTGCAAAATTGTTCGTCATTATCAACTTTAAAGGTTAAATCACTTGTAATTCCATTATTTCCTAATAAAATATGTGCCAATTCATGAAACAAAGTAAATATCTGCCTATTTTCAGCATTTGTATTATTTAGGTAAATTAAAGGAAATAGATCATGTGATAAACAGAACCCATCTACTTGGTTATCTTCAAAAGCTTCTTTAAAAACGAAAATACCTTTATATTGGATTTCATCTCTCCATTTAGAGATTGCTATTTTTGTATCTCCCCAAGACATCTGGCTTTCTATAGGCACAGCTATATAATCCCTAACCTCTGCAGCGAGTTCGGTAAAATTCTTATTGCGTGCATGCTTAATATCATTTAAGATTTTATGTTCTACAAAGTTATCTTTTCCAAAAAGTTCCTGTAGTGCAATTTGTCTAAAAGAAGCCTGTCGGTATAAACTATATACTTTTGGACTCAATTTTCTAATTTCTGAAGACCTTAGCATAACTTTATCTTCAAGATTTTCTTCATCCTTTGGAGGTGATGGCATAAAAAAGAATGCTATAGAACGTTCATATTTAGATGCTAATTTTTCAAGCTGGATATAAGTTGGAAAGTCTATTCCAGCCTCCCAATCTTCTATACATTCTGTTTCTTTACCAAGGTATTTTGCAATATCCTCCACAGAATAACCAGATTTAACTCTTGCCCATTCAAGAAGGTAGTGGTTAACATTTGTAATTTTCTCACGCATAATTCACCTTTAAGAAATTGAGAAGAGACTTGGACATCTATTTTTTATAGCACCAGTGGTGCGAAAGGTGTATAGAAACGTGGATGCACCCAGTAACCAAGCACCAGCGGTGCGAAAGGTGTATAAAGAACATTGACAAAAGAATACATGCAAAACGTCCGCACTATATCAATTATTAGGTATTATATCAATTGGAAGTGTAAGTTTCAATGAAAAATAATAATTAAACTCATATTGAGTAAAAACTAAAGATACGGTATAATATGGATTGAAAATATGTCCTTTTTAAATCAAATCAGAAATCCAATCATTTTTTTGGAAATAGATACACGACCAATTGCGTTCCACAAAGCCGAACGCGAAAGGTATCTTGCATTTATGGATACCTTTGGAAAAGGAAAAACACTCATCACCTATAGGTGACGTCCGGAACGTTCCCTTTGTTATATCTTGAGTTTCTTCATTGAATAGTTTATTATGCTCTTGAAAATGTAAAGGACATATACATATCAGTGTAGATATGTATAAAAAATCGCAAAAACTATACATATAAAATACCCTATATCAAGGAGTGACTGATGTGAACATAATTCAAGAAATATTTATTTATATTGGTATTTTAAGCACACTGTGGTTTATAGACCATATTTTTTTCAAACCAAAGAGGGAAAGGCGACGTATAATTCGTGAAAAAACATTAAGAGATCATTATAAATCAATGCGGGAAAAAGAAGCAAACCCCCCGCCAACACAATCAGACACAAAACCTGGGCAGTTTAATATGAAACCTGATGGTGCCCTTGCATACAATACTAGGGGAAATGCAAAGGCTGATTTAGGGCAATACGCTGATGCAATTGTGGATTATGACACTGCTATTCGCCTTGAACCTGATTATGCCGGGGCATACCACAATCGGGGATTTGCTAAGGGGATGTTAGGACAATACGCTGCAGCGATTTCGGATTATGACACTGCTATCCAGCTCAATCCTGATGATGCCGGGACATACCACAATCGGGGATTTGCGAAGAATGAGTTAGGACAACACACTGCAGCGATTTCGGATTATGACATTGCTATCCAGCTCAAAACTGATGATGCCCTTGCATACTACAATCGGGGAAATGCGAAGGGGGACTTAGGACAACACGCTGCAGCGATTTCGGATTATGACACTGCTATTCGCCTTGAACCTGATGATGCCTATGCATACTACAATCGGGGAATTGCAAAGCGTCGTTTAGGACAATACGCTGCAGCGATTTTGGACTATGACGATTTTATTCGGCTCAAACCTGATGATGCCGATGCATACTTCTATCGGGGAAATGCAAAGCGTCGTTTAGGACAATACGCTGCAGCGATTTCGGATTATGACATCGCCATTCGGCTCAATCCTGATTATGCCGATGCATACCTCAACCGGGGAAGTGCGAAGAATGAGTTAGGACAGCACGCTGCTACAATTGCGGATTGCGACATCGCTATTCGGCTCAAACCTGATTTTGCTGGTGCATACTACAATCGGGGAATTGCGAAGGGACGTTTAGGACAGCACGCTGCTGCAATTGCGGATTATGACAAAGCTATCCAGATCAAAAATGATTATGTCAATGCATACTACAATAGGGGAAATGCAAAGCGTCGTTTAGGACAATACGCTGCTGCGAAGCAAGACTTTAGCACTGCTTTACGACTGGCGATAAAAGCAGGCGATACAAATCTGAAAACTAAAGCTGAGAAAGCACTGCGTATTCTCAATGAGTAAGTAGGAACACTTTATCGTAAAAGTATCGTGAAAACTATACGTATAACATCCAATATCAAAGGGAAGTATCAATGAAATATGATTTTATTATTATAACAGCAGCACTTATTACGATTTTAGGGGGAATATTCTGGATTCCAAAAAACTGGGAATGGATCAAAAACACCCTTGCTCAGTGGACGCGCCACGGAATTAAGGTAATCTATGCAGGGGTTACACATGAAAGTCCTGGAACTCCCGACTTATTTTTTTATCTTTGTGGTGAAGAAAAAGGTTGGTTGTTTTCTGATCTTACCGAAAAGGATCGTATCAGTCATATTTTGGCTGTAAAAGAGATATATTACGATCCTTCCTTGGATAATTGGAAGGATACCACCTTGGAAGAATGGATGTCACAAGAGGTTCGACCGTTATCCGAAGAACCATTTGCTGTCTTAGTTCAACTTGTAGGAAAGTCTACGTTTCGATTTGCACTTCATAGTGATGATGAATTGATAACTTTTTTTGACTCATTCAAGTTTAAAACTGAAATTTCTGAGTGTAAAAAGAAGTACCGAATTAAGTATGCCAAGAAAGCTGCTAAGCCAATTAATAGATGGAAAATTAGAAACCGTTACCCTACATAGTGTTAAGTCAAGAGGGTGTAAAGTTTTTGTCACTAAACATTCAATACCTTCACTAATAATAGACATTCTGTTAGATTTTGCTTCTTTGTAGCCAATCAAAGTCATATAATGATCCAGAAACCCCTTCCGCGTAATCCGCGTAATCCGAGATTCAGATAAATAAAGTGATAGAATATTTACACACCCTGATCGTTGCCATCTTTTGCAAAATACGTTATTATATTGTTATATAGTTAACAAAATGCTCAACCTGAGAATTGTCAATCCCCTATCAGAAGGACATATTTTATGAGAAATAGAGGTAAATTATTGTGGACATTCCCAAAAGTTGCTATTATCGTTCTTATTCTCTTTATCACAATAAACACTACACAAGCCCAAAACACCCTCCCCGCCGAAGACATTGCTGAAAAAGCATTAGCAGCAACGGTATATTTAGAAATGAAAGATACAAACGGCAAAACTTTAGGCATCGGTAGCGGGTTCTTTGTGAAACCTAACATAATCGCTACCAACTACCACGTGATTGAAGGTGCAGCAAAAGGCACAGCAAAGTTAGTCGGCAAGTTCACCAGATACAAGATTGAAGGTGTCACAGCAACTGACAAGACAAACGACCTTGCACTGCTAAAGGTAACCGCTTATGGTATCAAACCGCTCTCTCTCGGTGATAGTGACAAGGTTAGGATTGGAGAAACCGTCTATGTCGCTGGAAATCCGAAAGGATTGGAAGGCACGTTCTCGGATGGGATTATCAGCAGTCGAAGGGATAAACTTACAAAAGAACGGCTGCAGATGACCGCACCCATTTCACCCGGAAGCAGTGGAGGTCCCGTGCTAAACAAAAAAGGCGAAGTCATTGGCATCTCCTTTATGACGCTTGAAGGCGGACAGAACCTCAATTTTGCAATCCCGTCAGAATATCTGAAGAAACTGTTGAAGCAGTCAAAGTTAGCAAATCCGTTATCGCAAGAAAAACAATCTATATCTGCTGAGACCTATTTCTTGTGGGGAAATGTGAAGTTCCATTTAGATGATTACGCGGGTGCCATAAAAGACTATACAGCAGCTATCCACCTCAAACCCGGTTTTGTCAATGCATACTTCAATCGCGGAATTGCGAAGAGTAGGTTAGGACAATACGCTGCTGCGATTTCTGATTATGACATCGCTATTCGACTCAAACCTGACTTTGCCGATGTATACTTCAATCGCGGAACTATGAAAGCTATGATCGGTAAATACTTGACTGCGATTTCAGACTTTAACATAGCTATTCGACTTAATCCTAAAGATACCGACGCTTATGTTGGTCGGGGGCTCGCGAAAGCTTCTTTAGGAGAGCACCTTGCTGCGATTACTGACTATGACATGGCTCTTCAATTCAATCCTAAAGATGCCGACGCATACTATCATCGGGGAAATGCAAAGATTGAGTTAGGACAATACACTGTAGCGATTGCGGACTATGACAAGGCTATTCGGCTCAATCCTGATGATGCCGATGCATACCTAAACCGGGGAAGTGCGAAGGCTGATTTAGGACAATACACTGCTGCGATTGCAGATTATGACACTACTATTCGCCTCAAACCTGATTATGCAAAAGCATACCATAATAGGGGACATGCGAAGGCTGATTTAGGACAACACTTTGCTGCGATTGCAGATTTTGACATCGCTATTCGACTCAAACCTGATTATGCCAAAGCATATATCAATAGGGGAAATGTTAAATTTAGTTTGGGAGAATACTTGGTTGCAATTTCAGATTATGACATCGCTATTCGACTCAAACCTGATTATGCTGATGCATATTTCCTACGTGGGTTTGCGAAATACCAATTAGGACAACACTCTGCATCAATATCTGATTTTGATAGTGCCATCAAAATTAGACCTGAAAACACCGAGGCGTATTACCTACGTGGGGTAGCAAAATATAAATTGGGACAACACTCTGCTGCGATTTCTGATTTTGACATTACCATCAAACTCAATCCTAATTACTCCGAGGCATTCTTCTATCGCGGAGGTGCTAAAGCTAAGTTAAATCATCATTTGGCTGCGATTTCTGATTTTGACATTGCTATCAAACTCAACCCTGATTATACTAAAGCTTATTTCATTCGTGGACTTACTAATTATATGTTAGGCCATATTTTGGATGCAAAACAAGATCTTAATAAAGCATTGAAACTTGCAGAAAAGGCTGGTGATGTCGGTCTTAAAACTGAAATTGAATCGTTACTTCAAAGAGTGCGTTAGAGTTTTGTTTGGAAAAGAAATCTGATTCTATCTCATTTCAATTTGGTTGAATCAGAAATGCGTTAAATAAGAAGTATTACCATTTCTATTAGATTTCTTTCATTACGAACTGTTTAGAAATGAAACTGGGAAGGACACAATCTAACAGATTATGCTACAATAAAGCAACATTTTCAATTAGAAATGGTATAATAAAACAGTCCTTAGCATGCAAGTATTTTATTAAGTAACTTGCATAATTACTGTTTTTACAAAAAACAGCAGATGTTTTGAAAGGAAATTAAAATGCCAATAAGAGAAGTTAACTTAGGACAGCGAAGAAAGATAGTAGATAAAAATGCAAGTTTAGAACGCCAATTGGAATATGGGCGGAACCTCAGAAAATCCAAAGACTTTCCTATAAATTGTGAGATTATACTAAATCGCGTATGGAAAATGTCAAGAAACCAGATTGAGACAATACAACATAATTGCAATAAGATGGTCCAAGAAGGTAAGATAGACAAATACACTGCTTCTTTGCCGATATATCCCTACCAAAACCATTGGAAACCTTATCCTGCAATCATTCCTGCTGATGGGATAACCAAAAAAGGATACGTGATAGAAGTATGGGTTAACGCAATTACCAAATCTGTTGTAATTGATAATCAGCACTGTGTCTTAATAGATCCTTTTGTTCATGATTCGGAACAATGGATTAAAGGATTTACATTGGATAGCACCAATTTAATACATTTATTGCCGAGTCGTGAAATTGTAGTGAAATACTACCGTTCTCAGATGCGCGTATAAGAACGGATCTAAAGTAAATCAAGCTGCGGGTAGGTATCTTGAAAATTTCCCAAAGTGCCTATCAAGAAAAAGGTAGATTTGTGATTAAGAATTGTCCGCAACCTTTATGCGATTTTGTGCCCGGGCAAGTGCAGCTTCTACGCGGGAACGGTTCAGATTGGATGCATCTGTGGTGAGTTGTGATTGAACAAGGTCGCGTGCATCTTTGGCACGTGCCACGTCAATTAACCATTTCCAAAGCCGGACATAATTTTCAGGGTTTTGAAAATCTGCGTCCATCTCTGTCCCAATATTCGTAGATATGTATAACATATCGCAAAAACTATACATATAACATCACAATATCAAAAGGAAGTATCAATGAAGTATGATTTTTCGGATCATGACGAAGATATCCCGCTAAAACCTGATAATGCCAAAGTATACAACAATCGGGGACTTGCGAAGTATCGGTTAGGACAATACAATGCTGCGATTGCGGATTATGGCATTGCTATTCAGCTCAAACCCTATTTTGTTGAAGCATACAACAATCGGGGACTTGCGAGGGTTCGTTTAGGACAATACGCTGATGCGATTTCGGATTATGACTACGCTATTCAGCTCAAACCTGATCTTGTTGAAGCATACGGCAATCGGGGACTTGCGAGGGTTCGTTTAGGACAATACGCTGATGCGATTTCGGATTATGACATCGCTATCGATTATGAAACCCCTTTTACGCCTGGTGATGCCGATGCATACAACTACAACAATCGGGGATATGCGAAGGCTAGGTTAGGACAACGCGCTGCTGCGATTTCGGATTTTGACTGGGCTATCCGGATCAAAACTGATTATGCCGAAGCATACCACAATCGTGGCGTTGTGAAGGATGAGTTAGGACAATACGCTGATGCGATTTCGGATTATGACACTGCTATTCGGTTCAATCCTGACTATGCCGAAGCATACAACAATCGGGGACATGTGAAGTATCGGTTAGGACAATGCAATGCTGCGATCTCTGATTATGACATCGCTGTGCTACTTGAACCTGATTATGTTGAAGCATACATAAATCGAGGACATGCGAAGAATGAGTTAGGACAACACGCTGCTGCAATTGCGGATCATGACATCGCTATTAGACTCAAAACTGATTATGCCGAAGCATACATAAATCGGGGAATTGCTAAGGGTCAGTTAGGACAACACGCTGCTGCAATCGCGGACTATGACACTGCTATCCGGATCAATCCTGATTATGCCGAAGCATACTACAATAGGGGAAATGCAAAATATAGCTTAGAACAATACAATGTCGCGATTTCGGATTATGACACTGCTATTCGGATCAACCCCAATGATGCCGAAGCATACAACAATAGGGAAACTGCAAAGGCTCTGTTAGAACAGCACGACGTTGATCCGATAACTTATTATGACACTGCTATTCGGATCAATCCCAATGATGCCGAAGCATACTACAATCGTGGAAAAGCAAAGTGTGAGTTAGGACAATACGCTGATGCGATTTCTGACTTTGCCACTGCTATCCAGATCAAACCTGATTATACCGAAGCATACTACAATAGGGAAAATGCGAAGGATCGGTTAGTATACACTACTGTCCCCGCTGTTCTTCACCCCGATGATGCCAATGCATACTACAATAGAGGATTTGCTAAGGGTAAGTTGGGGCAATACACTGATGCGATTTCGGATTATGACTACGCTATCCTACTTGAACCTGATCATGCTGATGCATACAACAATCGGGGAATTGCAAAGACTTTGTTAGGACAGCACGCTGCTGCTATTTCGGACTATGATACTGCTATTCAGATCAATCCTGATTATGCCGAAGCATACCTCAATCGGGGCGTTGCGAAGGCAGATTTAGGACAGCACGCTGCTGCGATTTCGGACTATGACACTGCTATCCGGATCAAACCTCACTATGCCGAAGCATACCACAATCGGGGAGCTGTGAAGGCAGATTTAGGACAGCACGCTGCTGCGATTTCGGATTATGACACTGCTATTCAGATCAATCCTGATTATGCCGAAGCATACCTCAATCGGGGCGTTGCGAAGGCAGATTTAGGACAACACTTTGCTGCGATTTCGGATTATGACACTGCTATCCAGATCAAACCTCATTATGTCAAAACATGCTACAATCGGGGCGTTGCGAAGGCAGATTTAGGGCAATACTTTGCTGCGATTGCTATCAAGCTCAAACCTGATTTTGCCGAAGCATACTACAATAGGGGAAATGCCAAGGCTTTGTCAGGACAGTATGCTGATGCGATTTCGGATTATGACATCGCTATCAGGCTTGATCCTGATTTTGCCAAAGCATACTACAATAGAGGAAATGTGAAAGGGCGGCTAGGACAATACGCTGATGCGATTTCGGACTATGACACTGCTATCCGGATCAATCCTGATTATGCCAAAGCATACTACAATAGAGGAAATGCAAAGTATAGCTTAGAACAATACAGTGTCGCGATTTCGGATTATGACACTGCTATTCGGATCAACCCTGATTTTGCCGAAGCATACAACAATCGGGAAACTGCAAAGGCTCTGTTAGAACAGCACGACGTTGATCTGATCTCTTATTATGACACTGCTATTCGGATCAACCCCGATGATGTCGAAGCATACTTCAATCGGGGATATGCAAAGTATGAGTTAGGGCAATACGCTGATGCGATATCTGATTTTGACACTGCTATCCACCTCAATCCTGATTATACCGAAGCATTCAACAATCGGGAATATGCGAAGCATCGGTTAGTATACACTACTGCAATTTCTGACTCTGACGCTGTTATTCGGATCAACCCTGATGATGCCGAAGCATACTTCAATCGGGGACAAGCAAAGATTGGTTTAGGACAATACGCTGATGCGATATCTGATTTTGACACTGCTATCCGGATCAATCCTGATTATGCCGAAGCATACTACAATAGAGGGTATGCAAAAGCTCAGTTAGGACAACACGACGCTGCGATATCTGATTTTGACATCGCTATCCAGATCAATCCTGATTATGCTGATGCATACTACAATAGAGGATATGCAAAGGCTCAGTTAGGACAACACGATGCTGCGATTTCGGATTATGACACTGTTATTCGGATCAATCCCGATCATGCCAGTGCACAAATGAATGTTACTGCTTTACAGCAGGGACTAGTTCAGTTCATACAACTCATAAGCCCTCTGTAGTCTCCCCTCTGTGACCTATTCACTGGTTTCTGTCTGAAATCGGTTTTATCCGAATTCCGACTACCTCTCATGTCGTTGTTTAGAGATAATGAGTTGCCATCTTTGATAACCGCGTTATGCTCACCTTTTTCAAAATTTTGCCATTGTTTTGATTGTCTTGACTGCCTATCAATATGTATCGTGCCATTCTGCACCTTTACATTTAGCTCAGTATTCTGCTTATTAGACAATAATCTTTGCTGTTTTGGTGGGGACACCAGATGGGCAAATCTGGTGCGGTTTCGGTTTTACTGTTGACAGCACAGCGGACAGGGTAACTCTTATGTAGTTTTTCTTGAAGTGTCTGGAACGCAGCCGGAGCACCATGAACGAGAGTCAGTGCCTTTGGATTTACCTTTTTGATCATAGCTATGAGCTGATCTTGATCCGAATGTGTAGGCAAATAGAAAATAGAACTTTACACGGGTGCGTAAAGTTATTGTCACTATAGGCGTCAAT
>CAZURU010000012.1:0-31174 GCA_964623585.1 uncultured bacterium | reverse complement strand
CGTGCATCTACACGACCTACGCAAATGGTATATTATAAAGTAGAAATGGTATTATATTTATACAAAAACTTATATCGGAGGAAATGATGCAAGAATCTCCCTTTACCTTTATTAAGCAGTTTACTTTTGAAGAACATTTTAAGAAGAGAAAATGCACGTAAATATTTAATCCCACACATTTTGGTAAAGCTTATTTCGCGATTTCCGTCGGGCGATGTGCAATCTGTACAGCAGGCACTTGAATCTATCCAGGACTATGATCGTTTGGTAGATCTGTATAAGAGAGTAAACGACACCCCCAATGTTGAAGCATTTTTGCAAGAATTGAGTGAGGCGGAAGTGTAGACTGATGCAGAAAGTGGTCATGAAATCGTCATGTTAGTTGTCCAACCAGTTTGTGAAAACAGCATCATCGTTTTCACCCGTGTGATTTTACGTCTAACCTCAATGACTTTGATGGTGCTACACGTTACCCGTTTAATCACCTGATGCAAAAAAACATTAAAAGACAATTTTGAGTCAACGAAGAATAGCTTGGTATCGTTTAATTCTTGTATATAATACCTAAGGAGAAGGAAATTTGAAGCAAATTGTCATTTTAACGATATTTTTCGTTTTGGCTGCATCTGCTCTGGCACAAACAGGTACGATTGAAATCACTGTCTATAATCAGGATGCAGAAAGACTGCTTGAAAATGCAGAAGTACATCTCATAGAGACTGATGAACGTCAAAAAAGTAACACTGAAGGTAAAGTCTGGTTTACGGGAATCCCGCTAGGCACATATTCTCTTTCTATTTCTCATAGTTCATTTGAAACTCCGGTACAGGTCACCGTAGAAGTTACAGTTGGGCACACAACACAGATGAGAGTATCCCTTGGGGAAGTGTTCGAATTAGAAACAGTCGTTGTTGAAGGCGAACGTATACCTCTTACGATAAGTAGAAAAGATATACGGGGAAACGAACTCTTGCGGATTGCTGGGGTTGGTACAGATGCCCTTAAGGGTTTAACGACCCTTCCAAGTATCGGGATTCCTAATGATTTGTTCGGTATACTCTATATACGCGGTAGTGAACCAGGCTCAAACTTATACTATCTTGATCGGACACAGCTCGGATATCCATTCCATTGGGGAGGGTTTCTTTCAACTATCAGTTCAGAAACTATTGAGAAAATTGATATTTATGCTGGGGGCTATGGGGCTGAGTTTGGTTTAGATTCTCAATCTGTTCTTGATATCCATACACGGGATAGTATTAAAGAGAGGTTTGATGGAAAATTCAACCTGAATATACTCTATTCTGAGGGGTTACTTGAAGGTAGAATAGGTGATAAAGGGTACATTTCAGTCTCTGGACGTAGAAGTTATTTCGATTTAATCGCAGGCCCCATTGTTGAAGCACAGACAGGCGTAAAACAACAGTTTCCTTATTTTTCCGACTATCAAATCAAACTTAATTACGAGCTGAATGACAGGCATTCGCTAACAGTTAACGCATTTGCTGCTACAGACCATTTTAACATAAGAGCAGAAGAAGAACCAGACCCATACGATATTGAACCGGATGTTGGTAGAGAAGAACTATTTTTCAAGAACGGTTTTTCAGGACAAGGCATACATCTCCAATCAGAATTATGGAATAATTTGACATCAAATCTATCTTTAACGCGAACTTTGAATTATCTTAACATTGATCTGAAAGCCCCGGTTGTACTCTCTTACAAGGTAGTAGATGATCAGGCAGAATTTAAAGATGCAGTATTTGTAGATGGAAAATTAGTTGCAGAAGAAGTCATAAACAATTCTTACGAGGTAAAGATAGATGTCCCGGTCTACACATTTCGAGAAGACATCATATATAAGTTGAATCCTTTGATTCAACTTGAATCGGGTTTACTTCTGTCATTTAGTCCAGCAAATAGTTATGAAGATGGGAGATTTTATGAATATGAAAGCGTTGAAGAAGAAAGAACAGGTTCAGTTACATTTGAAAACGGCAATACAATAGAGTACTTTACACCAAGAAGATATGAGATAACTGAATTAGAAGAAACCCATTTCGAATTTGGACACGATTTTTATCGTACTGAAGGTTATCTACAAACAAGGTATGATCCATTACAGTCTGTTTCTATTGCTCTCGGTATACGCATGGATTACCTTGACGTTACGAAGGAATTATCAATTCAACCGAGAGGAAGTGTTAACGTTAAACTTTCTAACGATTTCAATTTGCGTTTTGCATACGGACAGTATGAACAGAGTCCGAGACCATATCAACTCCTATCGGAAAATGGCAACTCTGCTTTGAAGTCCAGTATTGCACGACACTATATCTTTGAAATAGAAAATGAATTCACGCAGCAGACAGATTTTAAGTTTGCAACATATTACAAAGATACCCAGAATATGGTAATCAATGACAGAATACCAGGTCAATCCAGAGAAGCACGTGCAGAATCTGAAGGAGGAAGTTTTGCAACCAATGATACCATCGCCAATTTTCTAAATCAAGGTTCTGCTTATGTAGGTGGTGTTGAAGCCTTCTTGCGTCATAGAATTCCTGATAAATTCTTCGGATGGGTTTCATACTCTTATACACATGCTGAACAACGTGAGAAAACTGACATGTTATATAGTCCTTACCTATTTGATAATACACATATAGTGAGTATTGTTTCAAACTATAGCTTCTCAGAAAACACTGAAATGGGACTAAAATGGCAATATCTAAGTGGGACATCTGAAGTCCCTATCAGTTCGCTAATACTCATCCAGGACCCTGTAACACGTGGCTTGAATCCTTTGCTGGCGAGCGTTGATGAAGAGTTACAAGCTGAACTGAAACCCTACCATAAGTTAGATTTCAGGATAAGTCACAAGTGGAAGGTTAAAGGCACTAAAATCGGTGGGTTCGTTGATATAATCAACCTCTACAACCGAAAAAACAAAATCAAATTTAGTTTCAAAGAAGGTACTATTTTTGTTCAAGATGAAGAGATCGTGATAGACGAATGGGAATCAGAAGAAATTCAGCAGTTACCCCGAATATTCTATGTTGGACTTACGCTGGAATTCTAATTTATGGTAGAAAATGGAATTTCTTAAATTAAACATGTTCGTCCGTTTTTCTGGCACATCTGCATAGAGAAATTGTATAATTATGGGTGATTATAATTTGGCGAGGTTAGGAAACCTCGCCAGCAGGGGAGTAAACATACATCTTGTAAACAGACAATTACACAATTAATTAATTAATTTCATACGAAACTAAAGAGTATGTCAACATAAATGAAAGTTGAGGATATGCTAACAATGAGTCGACTAATTTGTATCCTTTTAGTATTAACATTGCCGGTCTCTGTCTTTGCACAGACGGGGTCAATTGATGGTGTAGTCATAGACAGAATTACAAACGATCCAATAGAAGACGCCGAGATACTTATAATTGAACTTGATCTGCGCACTGCAACTGACGACGCAGGAAAATTCTCTTTCAATGAAATCGCAGCTGGAAAGTATACATTACAAGTATCCCCCCCAAGATCTGAAAATGATGAAAGAGTGAGTATTGTTGTTGAGGCAGGTAAATCACTCACCCCGAACATTTATATTACGATGGTAGACTTTCAGTTAGAGGCTATAGAGGTTAAGACTGAACGTGTCCCCAAAACAGATTTAAGAAAGAGTATAGAATCTCAAGAGATTACGCGAATACCCGGTACTGCTGGTGATGTACTGCGAGCACTCCCAGTTATTCCTGGTATAGGTGTGGCTAACGATTTCAGTGGTGCCCTCTATATCCGTGGCGGTTCTGACGAAGATAATTTATATTATTTTGATCGTGTTCCTGTGGGATATCCGTTCCACTTCGGCGGATTGGTCTCTTCTCTGAATTCTGATGTCATTGATAGAATCGATGTTTATGCTGGCGGCTATGGGGCTGAATTCGGCGTTGATTCGCAGGCAGTCATTGATATTTACTCTAAAGATCACAGCCCGGAAGACCTTCGCGGAAAGTTCAATCTGAATTTACTTTTTTCAGAAGGGCTTTTACAAGGAAAGATTGGAAAGAAGGGGTATTGGTATACTGCTGGAAGAAGAAGTTACATAGACCTATTTGTGAGTTCATTGGTGTTTGATGCTGGTGCAATCACTGCTTTTCCAAGATTCTGGGATTATCAAGTGAAGGTAGGATATGACTTTAGTGATAAACATCAGTTATTCTTCAATATGTTTGCTTCAGGTGATAACTTTGCGCTGACTTTAGATGGTGAAGACGTTGACACGGACTTTAGAGGAGATACGAGTTTTGAGAGTGGTTTTGAAGGAGCAGGTATCCACCTGCGTTCGTCACTTACAGACAGGTTAACCTCATATCTGTCTTTGACAAGATCAGATTTTCTTTTTGATGTGAATTTTGGACCGACATTGTCTCTAAACATTGCCGCGCCAACATATACTTTGCGCGAAGATCTAACATATCAGATAAACGACAAGCACCGTTTAGAGTCTGGACTTATTCTTGCAGTGGAACCAGGAGAGGTAAAAGGCGTGTTCTCTCGTATTCCAGATGAGGGTGAAGTTGACTATGATATTCGCTTTGTTGAAAAAGAGGTTATAGATGAATCTGTGAGAGGGCAACGTATTGAAGCATATTTACAAGATAGATTCAATATTCTGCCCTTTATATCAGTAGTTTATGGTATGAGACTTGACTATTTCAACCGTATAGATGAAATATCGATCCAACCGCGTGGTAGCATTCGTGTAGAACTTCCCAATACTTCTGAACTCCAATTCGCCTACGGTATATATAACCAAACGCCAATCCCCGCACAACTATCATCCAGTGTAGGTAATCCAGAATTGAAATCTAGTCAAGCGAGTCATTACATTCTTGAGCTTAAAAGGGAACTCACACAGAGTACTGAGATTAAGATGGCTGCGTATTACAAAGACCTTGTGAACCTTGTGACATCTGATGATGCATCCATCTTTTTGAATCAGGGCATTGGTTATGCTCAGGGTACAGAGATTTTCCTCAAGCATCAAAGTGGTGATAGGTTATTGGGTTGGGTTTCTTATGCTTATGCGCTTTCAAAACGGAGAGATCGATTAGGTGAACCCTACCGATTCTACTCATTTGATCAAACACACGTCACTACATTAGCTGCCAGTTATAAGATTACACCGACTTGGGAGGTAGGAGCAAAATGGCAGTATAGGACAGGTAATCCATATACGCCTGTGACGGGTTCAGAACGAAGAATTGACCCTCGGTTTCTTGAAAATGTAGAGCGTATTGACGAAATTAGCGCAGGAGATATCGTTGAGAATACAATATATATTCCTATTTATGGTGAGACTAATTCTGAACGGCTTCCCCCATACCATAGATTGGACATCCGATTGAGCAAGACCTTCATTTTTAAGAGTTGGAATTTAGGTGTCTTTATGGAGATCCTGAATGCATATAACCGCAAGAATCTTCTTGACTATAGATACAATACTGACTACTCTGATAAGGAACCGATTAATCAGTTTCCCCTAATTCCTTACTTAGGTATAACAGCGGAATTTTAGATGACATTTTCTATTTTCAGGTCATTGAAAACTCTACTCATATTTTTGTTTTTACTAATTCCGCCTATTGCCTTCTGTCAGAATGATGAAACTATAGACGATGAAGCAGTAGGGGATATTGTTGTACTTCCACCTATAGAAGTTACTGCCGGACGCATTGAAATGAAACCGAGACAATCACTGAATACAGATGTCTTTAGGTATGCGACAGGTAGTGCTGGAGATCCGCTTCGGGTATTGAATATGCTCCCAAGTGTTGGCGTTCTTAACGATTTCGTGGGTATCCTATCTGTGCGTGGTGGTGGTCCTGAAGACAATGTTTACTATTTTGATCGCCTGCCATTAGGATATCCATATCATCTCTATGGTATCGTCTCAACTGTGAATGCAGATGTTATTCAGAATATTGAAGTGTATCCGGGGGGTTATGGTGCGGAATTCGGTTCTGACTCTCAGGCTGTAATTGACATCTATTCACGTCGTTTAGCAGCATCTAAATTTAGTGGTAAAGTCAATCTGAATTTTGTTTATTCCCAAGTGTTCTCAGAAGGTAACATCGGCAGTCGGGGGTATTGGTATCTCTTTGGTCGCAGGAGTTATATGGGACCACTTTTTGAACTTTTACCCCATCTTTTGGAAATTGAAGATGACTTGGTTCAACAAGTACCAAGTTTCTGGAGTTATCAAAGCAAATTTGTCTATCAATTGTCAAGGATTCACAGATTAGAATTTAATACGATCGGGGCAGACGACGGTGGTGAATTTCTAATCGGCGTTGATGAAGTGTCTGAAAGTGACTATCGGGGACCTTTGATTTCTGAGAATCCTTTTGACTCTCAAGGTTTACATTTATATTCTGAGATAGAAAATAGGTTCAAGTCTGTTTTTTCGTTGACACGTTCCTTTTCACGTAATGAATTGATTTATGGAGAAGGTTATTCTTATAGGGATTTAGAAAGCATATACGCACTTCGCGGGGATTTGAAATATTGGATAGAATATCCCAACTCTTTAATTGAATCTGGTATTGAAATGTCCATTCTTCCCTCAAGTTTGACAAGTATCGGTTCGCGGCCACTTGAGGAAGGGGATTGGGATTACGATGCAAGATTAAAAGTAGATGGAGAGAAGGTCTACACTCATAGTACGCAAGATTTGCATAAATTTGAAGGTTACCTGCAAGCAACACAAGCACTGTTTTCATCAAGTTATATTGATTTTTTTGCCAGTATGGGAATAAGAGGGAGTTATTTTAATTTTATTGATTCTTTTGCATTGCAACCGCGTGGCTTAGTTGGTGTGACGTTAGGGTCGGAGGAGTCTGGAGATGTCGGTGTTTCTCTCTTCCCGATAGATATACGGTTTATGTATGGTAATTATGTACAGAATCCTCAATTCTACCAAATTGTACTTGGTAATGAAAATCCAGATTTATCCCCGAATTCAGCGACGCATTATGTTTTTTCAATTGAGAAAGACATCACATCAGAGACAAGATTTGAAGTCGCTGGATATGTTAAGAACCTAAAAGATATGATAGTGTATAACCTACCGGTACGACAGTATCAGAATCAGAAAACTGGTTCAGTTAAGGGAATAGAATTCTCATTGGAGCATCACATAGGAAAAATGTTCAGGGGTTGGTTTGCTTATGCATATACAGACTCTAAACGTCAAGATTCTCCTTATGCTAATGAACGAGATTATATGTATAGTACGCCACATGTATTAACATTGAACTTGAATTACTTTTATTCAAGTATAGAATTTGGTGTCAATTGGCAATACAAGAGTGGTATCCTTTATGCACCGTTAACAGGTAGAGAGAGATATACTAATCCTTTTACAGACAAACAACTTTGGATACCGATTTACGGAGATCCTAAACGTACTGCCCCTTACCACCGTTTAGATTTAAGATTTCATTGGTCATTCTTGAATGACATAACAATAGATTGGTTGTTTTTAGATATTGATAGGTTTAATGGTGGGTTTACTGTTGAAATGTGGAACGTCTATAACCGAGTAAATCTGTTGCAAGTCCGTTATAATTCAGAATTTACTAAAGAAGTGCCTATTGCACAATTACCGATTACCCCATTCTTTGCTGCGACTTTTGCGCTTGAGTTTTGAATTGTCTAATTTAGCAAAATCTTGTATAATTTTTTGTTGTTTAGATTGCAACTTGTGTGTTATAATATAAAAACTTGTTGACATTTTGTTACATATACGGTATACTTTGTAATCGTTTAGTATGAAATGGACGTTATGAATTGTAAATAGTCGTTATTTATTGCAGGATATCATAGTTAATCTGAAGTTTTTACTTTGAGAAAATTCCCAAATCTCACAAGACTCTGGTAAGTGTGTTGTAAGCGCGCTCTTGACATCACGAGTAAACCTTTAGGAGGAAGAGAGATGAGTAGAAGTTCCGACATAGTATCACAATTACAGAGACGAAGAGCAGAGAGAAAAAAACCGAAAGTCAATGCTGTGTTGATGAAGGTTAGTATTGATGACAGTCAATTAGATGGAATAGTTACAGCGGGTGAGAATAAACCGCCGCCTCTCACGCTTCAGAAGACAGGTGGCAGGAATTCTCTTTCACTATTCTTTTCAATCGGGCTCCATGTAAGTCTTGCTCTGTTATTAGGTTTTATCTATATTAAGGATCGCATTTCATCTGAAGATAGTTATATTGCTGTGGCAGTGGTTGTAGAAGATGAGTTAGACTTGAGAGAACGTACTAATATTCCAGTTCGGAAGACGCCATCTTTTGAGGCGGAGCAACAAGAGTATGAAGTTCCACTGGATACAACCGTTGTTACGGATACAAATCTACTTAATACGCGAGATGAAGGGTTCACATTGCCTTCAGGACACAGAACAGATTTCACCACTGACACCCCTGGACTAAATGAAGGTCCCAGAGTTGTTATTAATCCTGGTCGTATCAATGGTCCTGTTCCACCTACTACTACTACACTTGCACCACCAAAACTTGAACGTCCTAAACATGGTCCTACAGGGGATTTCAAGGATATAGCGCCTGAAGCAAGTGGTGGGATTCTGAAGAATATTGATATAGATATAACTCAAGCTGGTAACGAACCACCAAAAATTACGAAGAAGATAAAACCGACATACCCAAAGACCGCAAAACGGGCAGAGCAGGAAGGGACGGTTAAGCTGCAAGCGACAATCGGGACAGACGGTATCCCTAAAAACATTGTAGCACTCACGAAACTGGGATTTGGACTTGAGGATGCAGCTATAAATGCATTGAAAAAATGGAGATTTATTGCTGGTAAGAAAAACGGTAAGGATGCTGAGATGACTGTTATCCTTCCAATTGAGTTCAAATTAGAGGAATAACAAATGTTCACACAACAAGTAGGTAGGTGTTAACGCTGCAGAATCTGGATGAATGTGTTACAGCTTAACGCATTTTTATTAGTCCTTTTCCAGCGAAATTGCGGATTAGATTTACGACAGATTGACGCGCAGTTACGCTGAGTTGTGTCTGTTCATGAGTGAGTAATTCAATTTCATTTTCCACAACTAATGCTTGTTCATTGGACATGTTTTCATAGAATCTGTCTTGAATTTCGGCAGGGGAATCGTATAACGCAAGCGCAAGGGTATTTGTTTCTAATACCTCGATTAGCGTTCTGATGGATTCATCTGGCATTTCACTCAGATCGTCAAATGTATAAAGGTGGTCAGCAACTTTATCTACTAATCCGGGTTGATTCTCCTGCAGCACGTCCATGAGTTGGTTCTGTTGTTCAACATTAACCTTGCCTAAGAGTCTGGCAAGGTTTTTTGATGCATTTCCAAAGAACAGCGTACTATCTAATATTGCATTCATTTTAGTTTTAAGTTCGTTCCAAATTCGTTCAGCCACTTCAGTTTCAATCATCTCCGTTGCAGAAATAGCTTCTGCAATCAGAACTTGTCTTTTGAATGGAAACTGTGCGAAAATCTTTTGGGCATAAGTCGTCAGTGTCCCTTCATCTTCGTCTTCGGGTTCATTCTCCTCTAACTGTGCCAGTTTCTTGCGAATTTCATCTGGATTAGTTGGGTCAGTTTCTGCTGAAGCCACATCCATTAATAGTAGAAAAACGGCGATTTCATCATCCGATACCTCCTTAAACGCTTTCATAATAACGGGTAGCGGTGTTCTTTCTAACAGGGACGTTAATTCTTGTATTGCGGAATCATTTAAGAATGAGGTGGACATATTTCAACTCCTTTTGTTCCTGG
Organism: uncultured bacterium; assembly: GCA_964623585.1. GTDB lineage: Bacteria > Poribacteria > WGA-4E > WGA-4E > WGA-3G > MSPOR6. The sequence goes on along the minus strand of CAZURU010000012.1, from coordinate 21,318 downwards.
GACAATTTCACCGATCTGTTTAGAAGATACTTTTAGTTCGTGCAATGTATTAATCGCAAAATCAACGTTTTCTGGTTCTAATACTAACACCATACCTATACCCATATTAAACACACGATACATCTCATTTTCTTCAACATTTCCTGCTTGTTGTAACAGCGGGAAGATAGGTAGCTTTTCCCAACTGTGCTTATCTATTCTTGCTTGGCAACCCTCAGGGAGAATTCGTGATATGTTAGCTGGTAATCCGCCACCCGTGATGTGTGCAATTCCCTTTATTTCACACCCTGGCATTAACTGTAAGATCGGTTTTACATAACTCTGGTGTGGTTTGAGCAACTCTTCACCAACAGTTGTTGATAAGTCGGAAAGATATGTATCAATCTTGTAATTACAATGGTCAAAAAGAATGTTGCGTGCCAATGTGTATCCATTTGTATGTAGGCCGTTTGAAATCAATCCGATTATCTTATCGCCGTGCGTTATTTTTTCTCCTGTGATCACCTTATCTCTTTCCACGGCACCAACGATAGTGCCGACGAGATCATATTCATCAGGAGCATATAATCCGGACAGTTCCGCAGTTTCTCCACTAATAAGCGCGCATCCGATATCTATGCACCCGTCTGCAAGACCTAAGACTATCTGTTCAACTACGATAGGATCCATTTTTCCGATGCCGATGTAATCCAGGAAGAAGAGCGGTTCTGCGCCTTGAACAATAATGTCATTTCCGCAATGTGCAACTATATCGTAGCCAACCGTATCATGTTTTTTGGCTTTAAATGCCACCATCAATTTTGTGCCGACACTATCTGTACTTGAGACAAGAATGGGTTGCCGGTACTCACTTAGTGCAAACAACCCTCCAAATGTACCTAAGTCGCTTAAGACTTCGGGTCTATATGTCTTTCTGACAAGGGTTTTAATTCTTTGCATAGCCTCTGCTTCGGCATCAAAAGATACCCCTGCGCCAGCATAAGTCAATGATTTTTGATTTGACATAAGATTCTCTAATTGTCTTCCTTTTTGTCATGTGCTTGTTTATCTGGGGTTTTGGAAGGCTTACGCAATATTATATCTTTCAATAAAGCAACAACCAGTAATACACCTGTTATGACCATAGCAATCGTAGTTCCCCAAAGGTCAGCCTTGTCTTTAGGAATCTGCGGTTGTACACTAGTAATCAGTGTCGGTAGTATCCAATTTAGGATTAAACCGAGGACTGAATACATTAACACAATCTTTAACGTAGAAGTACCTTGGACAGTGCTAAGAGATTTCTTGATTGTATTACGGTTTTCTTTTCTTGATTCAGGGGAAAGGCGACGGTTTGACATAGTTGAATACGGCACACGTATGAAGTTTAAATAATTAAACGGGTAATTTTTTGTTTGCATAATGCAGGCACACCGCTCTGCTGGCGAGGTTTCCTAACCTCGCCAAATTACCCAAATATTTTCTTTAACTTCATTAGTGTGCCTACTACTATTAAGATAACGGCACACGGATGTGCCTACTACTATTAAGTCACTTTACAATTAATGGCAATTGACGTGGGATCCGTTCATTTAATGTAATTGGATAACTTCCATCAAAACATGATGTGCAGAAATTGTCGGGTGCTTTTACTGCTTTTAACATGCCATCTATACTGACATAACCTAAACTATCTGCCCTTATGTATTTTCGTATTTCTTCAGTAGTGTGTTTACTTGCAATTAATTCTGCTCTTGTTGGTGTATCCACACCGTAGAAACATGGGTATTTGTTTGGTGGAGATGCTATCCGGACATGTACAGCTGTCGCGCCTCCCTGTCGGACGATTTTTACAAGTTTTCTACTGTTTGTACCTCGCATGATAGAATCGTCGACCATGATAACCTTTTTACCTTCAAGTACTTCTCGGATAGGGTTTTGTTTGACTTTAACCATCAGTTCTCGTATATCTTGCGTTGGGTTCATGAAAGATCGTCCAACATAAGTATTTCTTGATAAACCGAGGTCAAAAGGTATTCCCGATTCTTCTGCGTATCCGAGTGCAGCAATTGTTGCAGAATCAGGTACGGGTATAACCACATCGGCTTTGACGGGGTGTTCTCGTGCAAGTTGCTTTCCAAATTCTCTGCGGGTGCTATTAACACCTTGTCCGAACATCATGCCATCAGGTCGTGCCAGATATATGAATTCAAAGATGCATTGTGACAGTTTATTTTTTGGTGATGAGAAATGAAAGGATTCTAATCCAAGGAATTTGGAACGAAAAGTGACTAATTCACCAGGTTCTACTTCTCGTATTGGTGTTGCCTCAATAACATCAAGTGCACAAGTTTCAGATGCGAGAACATAAGCATCCGCCAGTTTTCCGATCCACAATGGACGAAATCCATGGGGATCACGTGCCCCCATAAGTGTTGTTTTGTCCATAACAACGAAAGAGAATGCCCCTTCCACTGCCCGAAATGCGTCGAATATTCTGTCTTCCAAACTCTGTTGTTTAGATCTTGCGATAAGATGAAAAACTACCTCAGTATCTAAACTAGTACTGAAGATTGATCCATCATTTTCGAAGTGTTTTCTAATCTCTGGTGCGTTTACCAAGTTGCCATTATGTCCGAGCGCAAGCTCACCTTGCTTATAGTTACGTAACAAAGGTTGTGCATTCTCAAGAGTGCTTTCTCCTGCTGTTGAGTATCTGTTATGTCCGATGGCGATGTCACCAGATAATTTACCTAAGACTTCAGAATTAAATACTGCATCCACAAGACCCATCCCGTGATGAGATGTTAGTCTTGCTCCATCAGAGACGACGATACCACTACTTTCCTGACCTCTATGTTGTAGTGCCCGTAAACCCAGATAGGTTAATTCTACAGCTCTTGGGTGTCCAAATACACCGAAAACTCCGCATTCATCTTTGGGTTTATCAAACTGCATGCGTTGGTTAAACCTCCAACCTAAAAGCGAATCCGTGAGAGTTAATAGATTTGTGATTTATAGAATGAGGACAAATATTCAAGGGACAGGCTATTCCTCATGATGTTCAACCCCTGATACTTCTTTCTTGGGTAACCTGGAACCCATGATGGCACCGATAGGGATTGCTAAGACATATAGAATCTCTACTGGTAACCCGAGCAGGAGCCAACAGCGAATCGGTAATGATAAAATATAAGAAATTAGGACTAAAATGGGGACAATTAAATTAACGATTATGTTATGATTACCAAAAATTTCCCACGGTACATTCAATAGTGCGACTAAACCTACGACAGCGGGTGCGCCTAAGAAAGCACCTGAACAAGCTGACTTAAACGGAACTTCACGGTTGAATTTTCGTCCGATGTATCTTATACCCTCAGTTGTTCCAACCACCATTAATCCGTAAGTAATTCCTATTGAGAGTATCAAGAGGAGTGAAATCCAAAACCCGTGTGTCATTCTCTCAGCAATAAGTATTTCCCAAATAAACGCTTTGAAAACAAACAAGTAAACGAGTATTCCAAAGAGAACGACAACAACACCTATAGCAACTTGTGAAGGAATTAATAGTAAACGTTTTTTTGATGACATTTCAGCTCCAAGACATCAGATTATTGACATTTAAAAGTATACCATACTGCAACATTACTGTCAAGAATAATGATAGATTCATGAGATTCAATTGTTGACAAAATCTCACGATTAGGATAGAATGGTATTAAGCAGAATATGATTTAATTTAGTTACGGATTGTTTATATAGGAGAGAAAAATGGCAGACAACATTTTCCCACCCTCTGAAACCTTGTACCCAATAGTGAACGCACACGTCAGCAGCTTAGAAGCATATAAAGAATTGTATGCTGAATCAGTTAAAGACCCAGACGCATTTTGGGAACGGATCGCAGAACGGTTGACGTGGTATCAGAAGTGGCAAACTGTGAGTGAATACGATTTTGTCAAGGCACAGATCAAATGGTTTGAAGGTGGAACACTCAACGCTTGCTATAACTGTGTTGATAGGCACGTTGAAAATGGTCATGGAGAGGATACGGCAATAATTTGGGAAGGAAACGATCCTAAGGAGGATCAGAAATATACCTACAACGAACTTCTTGTGGAGGTAAAAAAGTTTTCCAATGTGTTGAAATCAAACGGTATTGCCAAAGGTGATCGTGTCTGTATCTATTTGCAGATGATACCTGAATTAGCTATCGCGATGTTGGCTTGTGCAAGAATTGGGGCGATTCATTCTATTGTTTTTGGTGCATTCTCTGCCGAGGCCCTTCGGGATAGAATTAATGATTCCGAATGTAAAATGTTAATCACACAAGATACCGCTATGCGGGGTGCAAGAAGCGATATTCCGATGAAAGCAAACGCTGATGCAGCTATCGTTGAGTGTCCTTCAATTGCGTCTGTAGTCGTTGTAAAACGCACGGGTGACACAGTTGACTTTGATTCTTCTCGGAATGTATGGTGGCACGAGGCAATGGATGACGCTGATACAGAATGTGAACCTGAAGAGATGAATGCAGAGGATCCGCTCTTTATCCTCTATACATCGGGTTCTACAGGTAAACCGAAGGGTGTTCTCCATACAACTGGTGGGTATCTCGTCTATACATCGTATACACATCAGCAGATTTTTGACTATCACGAAGGAGATGTTTATTGGTGCACTGCAGATATTGGGTGGATTACGGGGCATTCATATATTATATACGGACCGCTTGCGAATCGTGCGATCACTGTGATGTTTGAAGGCGTCCCAAACTATCCAGACTATGGACGCTTTTGGCAGGTGGTAGAGAAACACAAAATAAACCTATTTTATACAGCACCAACTGCATTACGCGCATTGATGAAAGAAGGGAATACATGGGTAGAAGAATATGATAGGTCTACTCTCAGACTATTAGGGACTGTCGGTGAACCGATAAAAGAACCGGAATGGTTGTGGTACTATAACATTGTCGGAGACAAACGTTGTCCGATTGTAGATACATGGTGGCAGACTGAAACAGGTGGAATTCTCATAACCCCTCTCCCCGCAGCGACTACGTTGAAACCCGGTTCAGCTACCTTTCCGTTTTTTGGTATTGAACCGGTTATATTAGATGAGGAGGGAAATGAAGTTGAAGGTAATCCAGCAACCGGCTATCTCTGCATTAAACGGGCGTGGCCCGGTATTATGCGGACTGTATATGGCGATCATGAACGTTTCATTGATGTCTATTTCAAGAGGTTTCCGGGGTATTACATGACAGGTGATGGTGTTTTACGTGATGAAGATGGGTATTACTGGATCACTGGACGTGTAGATGATGTCTTAAATGTGTCAGGTCATAGATTAGGTACTGCTGAAGTTGAAGGCGCGATTGGTCAGCATGCCGCAGTCGCGGAAGCGGCAGTTGTCGGTTATCCACACGAGATTAAGGGTCAAGGAATCTATGCTTACGTAACACTCATGACAGGTGAATCCGCTTCAGAGGAGATAGAAACCGGAATAAAACAGGCTGTCAGACAGCATATTGGACCTATCGCAACGCCGGACAAAATCCAATTTACACCTGCTTTACCGAAAACGCGTTCAGGTAAAATCATGCGACGGATACTACGTAACATTGCCGAGGGTGACGTGTCGGATCTCGGTGATACGTCTACGCTTGCTGATCCGTCAGTCGTCGACGCGTTAGTGGAAGGTAGACAGTAAAGATATAGCTGTGCATCAAGCAATGGGGACGTATTGTGGTTTCATCACGAAAGATCGTTGAAGCACTCAAACAACAGAATATTACGCATGCAATTGGTGTGCCTGATAACGGTAGCGCACAGATATATGAAGGTTTGCGTAAAGAACTAGATATTGAAGTCATCACTGTAACCCGGGAAGGTGAAGCATTTGCGCTGGCTGCTGGGTTGTATGTCGGAGGTAAAAAGCCTGTGATTATTATTCAGAATACCGGTTTCCTTGAGTCTGGGGATGCATTTCGAGGCACTGTTTTCAATATGAAGATTCCTGTCGTTGTGTTTATCGGATATCGTGGTTTTCACAATCGAGACGAGAATGGGAAATGGATTGACTCAGTAGCATCTTTTTTGGAACCGACACTCAAAGCGTGGTCGATCCCCTACAAGATGTTAACATCTGACAAGGATATCAAGTCTATTCATTGGGCATTTCAGAAAAGTTCAGAGACTTCTTTACCTGCTGCAGTGCTTCTCATTGGTCATGCACAGTAGTTTGAGATTATCACGATTTCAACTGAATGGAGTGAATTTTATGCTTAGTGTTGAAGCAGCCCGTCAACAGATGTTAGACACAATAGATGCCTTACCAACAGAAATTAGAGAGATCCTTGAATGTTCAGATTATGTTCTTGCAGAGGATCTTTATGCATCTGAGAATATCCCACCGTTTGATAATTCAGCGATGGATGGGTTTGCTGTTATATCAACAGATGTTAAGGATACATCTAAACAAAAACCGACTGTCTTATCGGTAGTTGAAACAATCGCTGCGGGATATGCACCAGAAAAACAGGTTTCATCAGGACAGGCAGCACGTATTATGACAGGTGCGATGATGCCAGACGGGGCAGACGCAGTCGTTATGCAAGAGGTGACTGAATTCGATGGTGAGAAGGTAAAGGTATTAGAAAGTGTTGGTAAATCTGAAAACGTACGCTTTACTGGTGAAAGTGTCAAGGTGAAAGATTGTGTGATGTCCAATGGAAAGATCCTGCGTCCGCCTGAAATATCCATGATGGCTTCTCTCAATTGTACAACGGCAAAAGTGTATCGTAAACCTATTGTAGCGATCGTCTCAACGGGTGATGAACTCACACCTATTGGAGAAACACTGAAACCCGGTAAGATACGCGATAGCAATCGCTACGGACTCTACGCACAGGTGCAGAATGCTGGTGGGATTCCTATTGATATGGGTATTGCACCCGACGATGAAGCTCAGACTGAAGAGATATTCTTGAAATCTCTTTCACAGGCGGATGCTCTGATAACAAGTGGTGGTGTTTCAGTCGGTGAGCATGATGTCGTTAGAAATGTGTTGACGAAGTTAGGTAAGATGAATTTTTGGCGAGTTGCTATGAAACCCGGCAAACCGCAAGTCTACGGGTTTATTGATGAGAAACCTATCTTTGGTTTACCCGGCAATCCTGTTTCCTCCCTTGTTGTGTTTGAGTTGTTTGTTCGTCCAGCCCTCCTGAAAATGGCAGGACACACTGAACTCTTACGGCCAACCTTTGATGCGATTCTGACGACTGATGTTACGAACAGCGATGGACGGGTGAACTATATGCGTGCTATTATATCTAAAGAGAATGGTGAATACGTTGCAAGAACTACGGGTCCCCAAGGGTCAGGCATACTGCATTCACTTGTGTTGGCTAACGGTCTCATCACAATTCCTTCTGGTGTAACGTTAAGTGCAGGAGAAAAGGTGGAAGCACAGTTCCTTAATTGAGTCTAAGTACTATGACGAAAACTGAGGTCCTTAAGAGGTTCTGGGGTGAGATGTTTTTCTGCGATTCGGATGGATCAGGTATTCCACTGCTATTTCTACACGGTACGGGATGTGATTCTACCGATTGGGATCTTGTCATATCAGAATTACCGAGGGAACAACGTTACTTAACGCTTGATTTTCGTGGGCATGGACAGAGTTCTGCGCCACTGGAGCCTTTTACTATCAGCTGTCTCGCGGATGATGTTTTAAACCTCATCTATGCTTTGGATGTTCAGGAGGTAGTTCTTGTAGGACACAGTCTCGGTGGGATGGTTGCTATGGATGCGGCAAAACGAGATGCGCGTGTTACAGCCTTGGTTCTGCTTGAAGGATGGACACGTCTATCCGTCCCACGAACTGCATTTGATACAGGTCGATTTTACGGTTCTTTACCTCACGAGAAGATAAAAGAGATACAGCAGAAAGCAGGTATGACCAGAGATCGTTTCAGAGAACGGGTTTGGGATAGTTTTTGGCAATCTGTGGGGGAATTTGATGGTTGGCGTTTTCTTGAAAATGCAAAAATACCTATTTATGAAGTTTTCGGTGAAATGGGAAGGCATGAATCGACAGAGGAATTGCTCAGTATTCCATCTAATCCGAATATACGTATATGCTGGATTCCCGATTCTGGACATTATTTACCCCACGAACGTCCATTAGAGGTGTCAGAGGTATGTCAGTTTTCAGTATCCAGTTTTTAGTAAATTTCGTATAAGGTCCGGAAAGCTATACCGCACCTTATACGTTTGGCATCTATCACGTTTGTATTTCAACAATAGAGGCACAATCTAACAGAATGTGCTACGAATACGTTTGGCATTTATGACGTTGGTATTTCAACCGGCAAATCCAGCCGGTCTCCCCATTCTTTCCATGATCCGATGTAATTACTTACATTCGGATAACCTAATAGCCGCAGTGCTAAGTAGGTTTGGGAAGAACGGTATCCTCCCTGTCAGTAACACATTATCTGCTTTTCCGGTGTGATGCCAAAAGGTTCATACAATTCACGGAGTTCATCTGCTGGTTTAAAAGCACCATTCTCGTCGAGATTGTTTAGCCATTCAATATGTATAGAACCGGGGATCGCCCCCGCGCGTTCAGCCCGAGCGACTCTCCCGTAGTGTTCATCATCGGTCCGTGTATCCAATCGTATAAAGTCGTCCTGATTCAGTTGTTCGTGAATTAAATCAGCACTTAGATGTAAATGTTTCTGTTGTTCTCCCGCGAACGGTGTAACTGCAGGTGGTATAACAGCTTCTGTGCTTACTTGTCCGTCCGCAGCTAACCATGCCTTGTAACCGCCATCCAGTAGACGTGTCTTTGGATGCCCGAGATACTCACAGAACCAGAGCCCTCGGGATGCGCGTGTCCCCGATATATCCTCATACCATAAGATTGTTTTTTCTGGGTCAATACCGCGTTGTTGAAACAGATATGCTATCATCCACATGAAGGCATCAAACATCTCTTGTGTTGTATTGATAAGGCTTAGACCGAATAAATCCAAATGTAATGCACCTGGAATATGTCCGTTTAAATATTCATGTGTTGGACGCGTATCAACTATACAGATGTTTTCATCATCAAGGTTGTTCATCAACTCGTCAACTGTGATAACGAGTTGGGGATTCTCAAAACCCTTGTCCATATTAATTCTATTTCCTTTCTGGTAGTAATCAGTTTAGGATTCTTTTAGGACGTCGAGTTGATCGCCTGCTGCGTCTTTGCGTTCTAAGAGTTCAACTTCATACCCATCTGGGTCTGTGATGAAAGCCATTTTCATCCCACCGGAAGTGAATTGTTTTCTCCATTCGTCGGGCCAAATCTCCAAACCTGCTTTTTCCAAAACATCACAAAATTCCACAAGGTCAGGAACACCAATGGCAAAATGCATTAGGTCTTCCTGAACCTGAAGATCATAATCGGGTGAATAAGTTAACTCCAAGGTATGAGCATTACCTGGGAGTTCAAGGTGGACGATCTGGTTACCTGCTGGTGATTTATCGCTGCGACTCTTGACTTTAAACCCCAAATGATCACAATACCAATTGATAGAATTGTCAAGATTGCTAACTCGAACACGTGTATGTAGAAAAACAGCCATGTAAGTCTCCTCATATATTCAATGGATCGGTTCGGTTAGGAAACCGAACCTACCAAAAACAGATTGGATTTTTGTAATAGATAGATAGTAGCATACGCAAAAATTGTTATCAAGATATTTTAGTCCTCAAGATGCATGATTTCAATGAACAATAGTTAACCTTCAGAACGGAGTTGTATTAATTTATTGACAGCGTGTATATAAGCTTTTGCGCTGGCTTCAATGATATCAGTGCTTGCCCCGTTTCCAGTGATGATCTTTCCGTTGTCTTGTACCTTTAGCATAACCTCACCGATGGCATCCTCACCTTCAGTTACTGAACGGATTTGATAGTCGATGAGGTTAAGGTCGATTTTTACGATTTGGTTAATTGCCTTGAATGCAGCATCAACAGGACCTTCACCCGTAGAAGCGTTTTCTATTAGCCCCTCTTCAGTTTTAATACCGACGGTAGTAGTAGAGGCAATTTTTGTTCCGCTGACAACTTGTATATAATCGAGTTCAAAAGTTGTTGGGACATATCGTATTTCATCGCTCATAATAGCTTCTAGGTCAGCATCATGTATAGCCTTTTTCTTATCAGCAACTTGCAGGAATCTCTCATAGACTTTCTCTAACTGTTCCTTATCTAATTCGTAACCGAGTTCGTTTAGTTTATGATTGAGTGCGTTTCTTCCGGAACGTGGGCTGAGAATGATCTTGCTCTCTTTCCACCCAATTTCTATTGGATCGATAATTTCAAAGGTCACGCGTGACTTTATGATACCGTCCTGATGTATACCGGAACTGTGTGCGAATGCGTTTTCTCCCACAATAGCCTTATTGGGTTGAACAGAAATTCCCATTGTGCGGCTAACCCGTTTGCTAATTGGAACTATCTCTTTTGTGTTTATATCAGTGTAGTATTTTTTGAAGTAATCTCGTCGTGTTCGTATAACCATTACGACTTCTTCAAGTGAGGTATTACCTGCGCGTTCACCGAGTCCATTAATTGTACATTCTACTTGTCGCGCCCCTTGTTCAATTGCGGTAATACTGTTTGCGACAGCTAACCCTAAATCGTTATGGCAGTGAACACTTATGATTGCCTCATCAATATTTGCTACATTCTGCATGATACCTGCGATGAGATTGCTAAATTCTGTGGGTACTGTCCATCCGACTGTTTCGGGTATGTTTACCACGGTTGCACCTGCATCAATAGTTGCTTCTACGACTTTATAGAGGTATGACAGTTCTGTTCGTCCAGCATCCATTGGTGAGAATTCTACAGTTGCGTCTGGATGGTCTTTACATAAACTCTTTGCATAAGCGACTGCGTCAATAGCCATGTCCAATGTGCGTTCAGGGGTAGTTCTTGTAATTCTTTCCATGTGGATATTTGATGTGCCGACAAAAGTATGAATTCGTGTGCGTGGCGCGTCTTTAATAGCTTTCCATGCAGCCGTAATGTCCTTTTCCACGACGCGTGAAAGTGCACAGATTTCGGGTCCTTCTATTTCATGTGCTATTCTTTCAACAGCATCAAAGTCACCTGGTGAAGAGATTGGAAAACCTGCTTCAATTATATCAACATTGAGTTTAGCAAGGTGTTTTGCAATCTCTAATTTCTCTTCAATCCCGAGTGCTGCACCAGGCGTTTGTTCTGCGTCCCTGAGAGTTGTATCAAAAATATGGACTTTTTCCTGTTTTGATTCAAAGTCATCCACCGTTCTATCCTCCGCTATGGTTAGGTGTAGCTTGAAATGTAGTGTGGTGTATTCGTTTCAATTGTCAGTAGATATGTATTCTTGAATTATATTTCCCGTCCGACAGCGATTGCGATCGGTTTTATATCTTGCATAAGTTTTTCAAATTGTTCAGGGAAGAGAGATTGTGCACCATCTCCTGTCATTGAATGGTCAGGGTCGTGATGTACTTCTAGCAGTAATCCATCTGCGCCGGATGCAACAGATGCCTTTGTCATATCACTTACGAGGCTTCTGACACCTGTTCCGTGGCTTGGGTCAACGACGATTGGTAGATGGCTTAATTCGTGTACAACAGGAACAGCATTGAGATCGAGTGTGTTTCGTGTATGTGTTTCAAAGGTTCTGATTCCGCGTTCACACAAGATGACATCAGGATTTCCTTCTGATAGTATATATTCTGCGGCGAGTAGCCATTCTTCAATTGTTGAAGCGAGACCTCTTTTTAGTATGACAGGTTTTTTCGTGCGTCCTACTTCGCGCAAAAGATAGAAGTTTGTCATATTGCGTGTACCGAGTTGAAAGATGTCAGTATGTTCACCTACAATATCGACTTCGCTTGGCGTCATTACCTCAGTTACGATTCCTAACCCTGTTTCCTGTTTTGCTGTGACGAGCATTTTGAGTGCGTCGAGTCCGAAGCCTTGGAAGCTATAGGGTCCGGTTCTGGGTTTAAATGCGCCGCCTCGTATGAAAGTTGCACCAGCATGCTTGACGTATTTTGCTATTGTAACGATCTGTTCAGTACTTTCAACCGCACAGGGTCCTGCCATAACTGCAAGTTTTCGCCCTCCGATTTTCGTTCCGTTTACTGCAATGATTGTGGGTTCTTCCCTAAACTGTCGGCTTGCTAATTTATAGGGTGCAGTGATAGGCATCGTTTTTTCCACACCCGACATTGACTCAATTGGAATATCTCCAAGCAATGTTTTATCTCCTATAACACCGATGACGGTGCGCTGTTCACCTGTCGAAATCTGTGCTTTCAAACCCACGCCTTCGATTCTTTTGATTATCTTATTAATGTGATCTGGCGTTGCATCTGGTTTGGTGACAATAACCATAGTTTTTAAAATCCTCCGAAAAGACTGAAATAGTCGACACGATAATTATAAAACAAACAACCCAACACCGAAGTTTTTCGACGTTGGGGGTGAAGTGTGAAATCCATTGCATCTTATACTGTTTTATCTTTTAGACTATCACTACCTACCCCCGCAGTGGATAAACGGGTATAATAAGGTTGCAAAATATGCCCAAAAGTATAAAGTGTAATCCCGTGATTTTGTCTGGCTGGACTGGGATCTATTCTTTTTTGCTGTCATGTAGGCATTGTGTTCAAGTTTTTTCATCTATGAAATCCTGAATACCTGAGTTAGTAGTATAAAGTTGTTATTAGCAGATAAAACGTAAATACAAGCGTAAAGGTTTAATTAAACCGAATATATTATGAAATTATATCATATAATTAGGCATTATGTCAAATTATTTAATCTATCAGGATACGGTGATATCTCTTTTTACCGGCACGTAGGAGCAAAGCCTCATCTTTTAAGGAGTTTGTATCAATTACGAGTTTTATATCTTTCTGTTGCTCTTCATTAACATAAGCACCGCCTTGATATATGAGTCTCCGCGCTTCACTCCTTGAGTTCGCTAACCCGACTTCATGAAAAAGCTGCATGATAGGTATACCATCTTTCAGACGGTCTTTGGATATTGTGGTAGTTGGCATTGCGTCAAGGTCTATACCTTCTCCTCCGAAAGCAGCCCGTGAAGTTTCTTGTGATCTGTCGGCTTGTTCTTTACCGTGTGCGAGTTTTGTTGCTTCGTAAGCCAGTATATTTTTTGCTTCTCTTATCTCATCATGTTCCAATTTTCCCAGTCTTTCTACTTCTTCCATTGGCAAGAAAGTGAAAAATGCTAAGAATCGTTCAACGTCTCGGTCGTCGGTGTTGATCCAGTATTGATAGAACTCATAAGGCGTTGTTTTATCTGGATCTAACCATATAGCACCGCCTACAGTTTTACCCATTTTTGCGCCGCCAGCGGTAGTTAGTAGTGGAAATGTTAATCCGTGTACGCGTTCACCTTCAACTCTCCTTACGAGGTCAACACCTGCAAGTATATTTCCCCATTGATCATCCCCACCCAATTGTAGCACACAATTATGTTCCTGAAATAGTCGTAGATAGTCGTAAGCTTGTAAGAGTTGGTAATTAAATTCGAGGAAAGAGAGGCCCATTTCCCTTTCAAGTCTTTGTTTATATCCTTCAGCACGCATCATTTCGTTGACGCGAAAATGTCTACCTATTTCACGGAGAAATTCTACATAGTTAAGTGAAAGTAGCCATTCAGCGTTGTTTAAGAATATTCCTGCTGCGTTATCTAATTGGATGTAGCGTTGTAGTTGTTTGAGTATACGTGCGCCGTTTTTTTCGATCTGTTCAGCAGAGATCATAGGTCGCATTTCGGTTTTATCTGTTGGGTCCCCGATCATGGTGGTGCCGCCGCCTATAATCGCGATGGGTTTATGACCTGCCTGCTGCAGATGTGCCATCGCCATCATTGGGACAAGACTACCTGCGTGTAGACTATCTGCTGTCGGGTCAAAACCGACATAATATGCTATCTGCGTTTCAGTGAGTAGCCGGGATACGATTTCTTCGTTTGTACACTGTTGAACGAAACCTCGCTGTTGCAGGGTCTCAAAGACATTTGACATTGTGTAAAATCCTTTCTACTTATACCATTTCTACTTGAAAATGTTGCTTTACTGTAGCACATTCTGTTAGATTGTGCCGTTCCCCGTTTCATTTCTAAACAGCCGGTAATGAAAAGTTAATTAATAGAAATGGTATTATTTCAAATATAATATCACAAAAGATGCAGTTTGTCAATTATACAGTCCTTAAAAAGCCTCCGAATTCATTTATTTTGACAGTAGTTTTTTTCTATGATATACTAATTAGACGAATGACCTGACTTGACAGACTATAAGGTGGATCTTGTTTACAAATCGATATTATAGGTGCTGAAAAACTCAACGAATGTGCACAGAAACATCCAAATACCAGATCTGCAATTAATCGATGGTATTTACTGTAGAGGTGTTGCAAAGAATCAGCTTGGTAATGCTCAAGTAGAGATTGCTGATTTTGAAAATGCCAGATCGGATATGCAGACCGCATTGGAATTAGCAGAACAGAAAAATAACACCGAACTCAAAGCCTTTGTTGAGAATCAACTTCAGCAACTTGATAATTCTACCTCATAATTAATGGGGTGTAAAGGTGGTCGTCTGGTCATAGCGCGGCCATAATAGGATGGGAAATCGGAACTACAATAGGACATTTAATAGGGGATATTTTAGGTCGGGAAAAGAACCCAGAGAACCAAGCCGTTCTTTTCAATCCATTTTTCTACCGATTCTCCTTTGTTTTCTTATTATTTATCTTACTCTTCAAACTAAAGACATCTATGCAATTGAAGACTTATCTACAACTGACAGTGATTCAACAGAAGGCGTCGCTGCTGATATAGACTCCATACCGCTATACAATATTACAAAAATAACTTTTGATGGTAACAAACATTTCAGTCAGAGAAAGTTGCATGATCTTTTCGGTTGGAAGTCCAAAAAGATTTATTCCCGAAATGAAATCAGTGATGGATTTAATCGGATAGTGTCATCCTATCGGCAGGACGGTTATGTTTTTGCACAGGTTTTGCCTGTTCCTACCCCACATACAGTCGATAATTCTCGTTTGACAATAGTTACAACAATTCGTGAAGGTAAGAGACTCCGCTACGGTGATTTCTCACTTTCAGGTAATAAACTGCTGTCTAATTCTGAAATTTTGCAAGAAATGCATCTGCACAATGGGAACTATTTTACGAAAACATCTCTTGAGCAAGGTATAGAAAGAATACAACTTCTATATAGCGAACATGGGTATCCGAAAGTTGAAATTGAGCCGACTATTAAACATCTGACACCTTCCGATGGTCGAATCTATTTTGCATTACAAATCAAAGAAGGACCACTTGTTAGGCTGAGTGAAATTAAGGTAAGTGGTTTACAAAAGACGAAACCCCGTATTGTGCTTAGAGAAATACCATTGCAGGTGAATGAAACGTATCATCAGAGGAAGATTGACCAGAGCTACCACCGTTTGCGAAATTTAGGTTTTTTCTACCATATTCAACCTAATATGTTAGAGGAAGGTCCGACAGATGATTCTATTGTTTTTAACGCAAAGGTTACTGAAGCGAGGACTGGAAGGTTAATTGGGATACTGGGATATGCTCCCCCCGTTGAAGGTTCTGATGATGCTCCTCAACTTACGGGGGTGGTTGAACTCAGTGAGACTAATCTCTTTGGTACTGGACGCAATTTCAATTTTTATTGGAAATCGGGTTTGTTGAGATCACTTAGTATCGGATATACTGAACCGTGGATATTCGGTAGACCTATCTCTTTAGGATTCTTCTATAGTCAACTCAAACAACGTAATCAATTCAATGATGCGGAATCAGAGGAAAAATCAGGTAGCATTAGTGGTAATACAAGACTTGGAGATTTCTATAAAAGCGAAGTTATTCTTGGTTATAAACAGATTCGCTATGGTAGTGTATTTCCACAAGGTACAATACCAACTCCCCTTAATCTCATTGATAACATGCGGAATACTTTATCTGATACTGACACCGTGCAGGAACATAGCGGATCTAAATATAGTGTTTCCTTTCGTTTCACAAGAGATTCACGAGACTACTATCTAAATCCAACACAGGGAAGAAGAGACAGTTTCGCAGTTGAGATTTCACACAGCGACTTTAGACTTAGAAAGCTGTGGATTGATATTCAGCAGTATTTTCAGACATGGGAAAACCAAATAATCGCTATAGAGATTCATGGGGCATCGGCATGGGGAATAAATATACCTCCGACAGAACTCTTTTATTTAGGCGGTGTTAATTCTTTAAGAGGTTATGACGAGGATTGGTTTTCTGGTCCTCGCCGTGCTAATGCTACATTTGAATACAGATTCGTGATGGGTAGGAATTCTCAGATATTTGCTTTTTTGGATATGGGTTCGGTTACTCTGGTGGATAAACCGTCAGAGTTTGACAAACTCCGAGTCGGGTACGGTATCGGTGCGAGACTTGAATCTAAAGGGGGTATTATCCAATTGGATTACGGTCTGGCTGCTGGTGATTCTGCTCTGCGTGGGAAAGTTCATGTGAAGTTAGGTGCTGCTTTCTAATCGATATGAAGAAGCACAATCTAACAGAAGGTGATACAAAGAAAGGTTGGAAGAATGGAAGAATGGAAGAATGGAAGAATGGAAGGGACACAATCTAACAGAATATTAAATGTTGACGATGGTATTGTCATGAAATTGATTGCAACAATCGTAAATCTGTGTTAATATATTTTGACAATTAAATTATGGAGGACTTGAATGGCAAACAATAGTAAACTGCTCAGTTGGGTTAAGGAGACAGCGGAACTGTGTCAACCCGATGATATTTATTGGTGCGATGGTTCACAGGAAGAGAATGACCGCCTCTGTGAACAATTAGTGCAAAATGGAACTTTTGTTCGTTTAAATCCGGATAAGAGACCCGGAAGTTACCTTGCACGTTCTGATCCTGAAGACGTTGCTCGCGTTGAAGGTAGAACATATATCTGCGCCAAAACCCCGGCTGAAGCAGGACCAACAAACAATTGGCACGATCCAGTAGAAATGAAGGCAACATTAAATGGCTTATTTAAGGGGTGCATGAAAGGCAGAACTATGTATGTTGTTCCTTTTAGTATGGGTCCGCTTGGATCACCAATTTCACATATCGGTGTTGAAATAAGTGATTCGCCCTATGTTGTGGTGAATATGCGTATTATGACTCGTATGGGTAGAGAGGTGTTGGATATCTTAGGTGAAGATGGTGATTTTGTGCCGTGTTTACACTCTGTTGGCGCACCGCTTGAACCCGGCCAGAAAGATGTTTCTTGGCCCTGCAATCCTGACAATAAGTACATTGTGCACTTCCCTGAAGAACGTTCAATTTGGTCTTTCGGTAGCGGATATGGTGGTAATGCATTACTCGGTAAAAAATGCTATGCGCTACGGATTGCCTCAATTATGGCAAAAAATGATGGTTGGATGGCGGAACACATGCTTATCTTAGGATTAACCAGTCCTGAAGGTAAAAAGACATACATTGCGGCAGCTTTTCCGAGTGCTTGTGGGAAAACGAACCTTGCTATGCTAACACCGACGATACCGGGTTGGAAAGCAGAAACTATCGGAGATGACATCGCATGGATGAAATTTGGTGAAGATGGTAGACTTTATGCGATCAATCCAGAAGCAGGATTCTTCGGTGTTGCTCCAGGGACATCTATGGATACAAATCCGAATGCAATGCACACGCTTGCATCAAACTCTATATTTACGAATTCCGCTCTGACAGAAGATAATGATGTTTGGTGGGAAGAGATGAGTGAAGATGTACCGGATACATTAACGAGCTGGCTTGGAGAAGAATGGCATCCTGGGGATGAAAAAACTGCTGCCCATCCTAATTCGCGTTATACGACCCCAGCATCCCAATGTCCTATCATTGATCCGAGTTGGGAAGATCCGAATGGTGTACCCATTTCTGCAATTCTGTTTGGCGGTAGACGTGCATCCACTGTTCCTCTTGTGTTTGAGGCGTTTAATTGGCAACATGGAACGTTTATCGGGTCAATTGCTTCGTCAGAGCGAACTGCTGCAGCTGCCGGTACGGTAGGTGAACTGCGGCGGGATCCTATGGCGATGCTCCCATTCTGTGGATACAATATGGGGGATTACTTTGCACATTGGTTAGAGATGGGTCAGAAAACAGATGCGGATAAACTTCCGCGTATCTTCTACGTCAATTGGTTCCGTAAGGATGAGGATGGTGGTTGGTTGTGGCCAGGTTTCGGTGAAAACAGTCGTGTGCTGAAGTGGATCGTTGAACGTATCTCTGGCGAAGCAGATGCTACTGAAACACCGATAGGTTTTGTACCTGCGAAAAATGCAATCGACACATCTGGCATTGACGTTACTGAAGAACAGATGGATGAACTACTGCATGTAGACAGAGAAGAGTGGCTGAATGAGATTGAATCAATCCGTGAACACTATGCCCGGTTTGAGGAGAGACTGCCAAAGGCTTTGTCAGACGAATTAGATGCTTTAGAAGCGCGTTTAAAGTAGAATTGTCAATAGACTGTGTTTTGTGTCGTAGAGGATTCGTATCAGATAGGCCGCTACGGCACAAAACGTAGTTTCAAATCACCACTTTTCTTCTCTGGTTTTCATTAGAGATTAACTATATCACATTTCGCAAGATAATGGGAGATGCTATGTTAGAAAAGTTATTTAAGATAAAGGAAAACCATACTTCTGTTCGACGAGAGATAGTGGCTGGGTTTACAACCTTCATGTCTCTCTCTTACATCATATTTTATCAACCTGCACTCTTAGCGAAAGCAGGTATGGATGCAGACGCTGTAATGATGGCAACTTGTCTATCAAGTGCAGGTGCGACATTCTTGATGGCATTTCTAACAAATTATCCTATCGCTCTTGCACCCGGTATGAGTATAAATGCCTTTTTTGTTTTTGAGGTATGCTTAGGGAGAGAATTGAGCTTGCCCTGGCAAGATGCGTTAGGCATTGTATTCATATCAGGCATGCTGTTTGCGATACTTTCATTTGTCGGTTTGCGTGCTGCCGTAATGAATGCCCTCCCTTCATCACTACACAATGCTATTGCGGTTGGAATAGGCGTGTTCATCGCGCTCATTGGTTTGCAGATGAGTGGAATCGTAACGTTACACGGTGCTACGTTTGTTTCGCTCGGTGAAATCCATTCAAAACCTGTGCTGATATCAATCTTTGGTATACTTATTACATTGACACTTATGGCTCATCGAGTAAAGGGAGCTATTTTAATGGGCATTCTCGCCACAACTGCCCTATCTTTACTCTTTGGACTTGTCAAATTCAATGGTGTCGTTTCTGCCCCTCCCCCCATAGATCCAACGTTTTTTAAACTACGTTTTCCAGACATCTTTAGCAAGGTTGAATTAATTCCTATTATTTTTGTCTTCTTTTCTGTGGATATGTTTGATAGTATCGGCACACTTACTGCCACAGGTCATGAGGCGGGTCTTCTTGATGATGGTAAACTATCCAAAGGCAGACAAGCCCTCTTGACAGACGCGATCGGTTCAGTTGGCGGGGCATGTCTCGGAACTTCAACGGTTACGTGTTATATTGAAAGTGCTTCCGGTATCGCTGAGGGAGGACGTACCGGTCTCACTGCAATTGTTGTTGGCCTTTTGATGTTACTTGCTATATTTTTCTCGCCTTTAATTAATATTGTTGGTGGGGAAGTTCTATATAATCACACTGTAATCATCAATAATAATCCTATAACAAAAACTATGCAACTCCATCCAATTATTGGTCCTGCCCTAATTGTTGTTGGTTGTTTGATGTTAAAAGACCTCGTGAACATCAATTGGGATGATTTTACTGAGGCAATCCCTGCTGCGTTGACCGTGTTTATGATGCCGCTTACTTTCAGTATAACGGATGGAATCGCATTCGGTTTTATTTCTATCTCGTTTTTGAAGATAGTCACTGGACGTCATAAAGAAGTAAATCCGCTTGTTCACTATTTCGCAGTGTTCTTCATCACAAGATATATTGGAGGATTTGTGTAAATGGATTTTCAAGATTAGCAATATAATATTTCATTTATGAAGATAGTCGTCTTAAGTGATAAGAAACCGGGGCATTTTAAACAATCCCTGGGTATCATCCAAAATATTCCTGATTGTGATTCTGAATGGATTGATATTGTATTTAAAGGTAAATGGCGTGATAATTTATTGCGTGCATTCATGTGTGTGTTTGGGGGAATAACCTTACCAGCATCCCTCGTTCATGGTCTCTTGCGTCGGTGTCTTGATTCCGATTCTTACAATTCACTATTCCTCCTTCAGGAAGCAGACTTGGTTCTCTCTACAGGTTCATCTGTTGCCGCAGTCAATTTGCTTCTGGGGAGGTTGCTAAATGCTAAGACAGTTACTTGTTTACGTCCTTCTCCTTTAGGCGTTCGTCATTTTAACCTCGCCATACTCCCAATGGTGTATTGGAAAAAACAGAAAAACAGACCGACCATCTGCCAAACTATCGGTACCCCAAATCCTATTTCGGTGGAAACACTAAATTCTGAACGAAGTATTCTTCAGAAGGTCTTGAAATTAAAGCAACAAAGACGTATCGGTCTGTTGATTGGTGGAACAGATAAACACGAGACTATTTCATTGTCGGATGCCAGAGAATTATATGATGTATGCAAGAACCTCGCAACTACTCACCGCTTACAATTTCTGCTGACAACTTCTCGCCGAACTTCCCCTGAAGTAACACAATTTCTAATATCGAACTTTGAAAAAGAGGAGTGGTGTCCACTTCTTATTACACCCGATACAGTATCTACAATAGCCGATCCTTATCAAGCGATTCTTGCATTGAGCGACACTCTAATCGTGAGTGCAGACAGTTTCTCTATGGTCTGTGAAGCTGCAAGTAGTGGCAGAAACGTATTCGTTTTGGAGTTTACACACAGAACACACCGACTGCCAAAACGATATAACACCTATCACTATATGGAAGAGAACGGTATTCTCACGCTGATAAAGATGAAAGAGTTGCAAGATGTAATAGCGCATTCATTTGACTCTGATACTTCTGTAAAAAGACTCCAAGATGCGGAAAAGGCGATAACTGCCATTCTTGAGATGATGAGAATCTCTGAAAAAGATTGAACTATTTTCATTTGGGTGTGTAAAGTTTTTGTCACTAAACATTCAATACTTTCACACATAAAAAACAA
>CAZURU010000011.1:0-31370 GCA_964623585.1 uncultured bacterium | reverse complement strand
AGCAATTCACAAAAAGTCACGGATGTGACAAATTTGTCACGTTTTCGTGACTTTTTGAATAGGAGAATTTTGAATAGGAGAATATATGGAAAAATCCTTGCAATTCAGGTAGAATAGTTAGGTAAAACCTCAGAAAGGAATCAAAATGAAGAAGTTTGCATTTTTTACAGTCTTATTTCTTATCACAACATCAGTTTTCGCACAGAACATTACATTTACGGAGATACAGTGGCATCCAGACATGCTACTTTCTAAAGAACCTATCGTGACGGGTTTTGAGGGTACTTATGCCATTGTAGAATTTGAGACGCTGATTGAAACACCACCATCAGTCGCATATTACGGGGTACCACATACTGAAGGTAATCTAACGACACCTCGGTACCGAAAAAGCGCAAAAGGAACACATATTGACGATAAAAAGACACAACACCGAGTTAAAATGGATATCTCAAAACTTGAAGACGTACATTACGACACGGGTCTGATCGCAAACAACGGCGGCGTCATCGTCTATAGAATAGAAGTCTTTGATACACACATACAAACAACACGCGCTTATGATAGACAATTGAGATATGAACGGAAGGGAGAACCCAAAACAGGAACATACACATCACTTGTCGCTTTAACAGAGGGACCTTTCCTTGACCTTGTTACACATGATTCAGCAGTCATTTCTTGGGAGACTGATAAACCCACAGAGGGTATAGTGTTAACTGATAATAGAGAATTTCTATCCTTAGAACCTGCTATACGACACGAGGTGCGGTTAACAAGGCTGAAACCTAATACTGTTTATTCATATAGGGTTAATTATGGAACCCTGACACCAGCGTATACATTCAAAACCGCTCCGATGACTGGCACCAGAGCAGCCTTCAAGTTTGGGTTTATGTCAGATTCACGGGCAGGTGTTGGGGGAGGTGAACGCGCACAGAATGGAGTTAACGCAAAAGACCTCGGTAGATTCGCAATAGAACTCTATAACAGAAAAGCAGATTTCGTGTGTTTCGGCGGAGACCTCATAAACGGATATACTTCTGATGAAAACGACTATGAATCTCAACTTGAGACATGGAAACGAACAATTCAACCCGTCGGCGCGAATATTCCCTTCTATGAATCTATCGGAAACCATGAACAGGTCGGTAAATACTACAAAGTCGTTGCGCCACATCTCAAAGAGGGTGAATACTATATCCAATTTGCAGGAACAATCGGACATCAGAGTGCTGAAGCAATCTTCGCTGAGGAATTTGTTAATCCTACGGATAGCCGCTACGCCATCGGGATACCTGATCCAGAAGCTAAAGACGATGACAAAATGGGGGGTGAACATACAGGACCGTCCTATCTTGAGAATGTCTACTCATTCAACTACGGCAGAGTACATTTTATCTCATTAAACTCCAATTACTGGTCCACGGGTTTCAGAAACCTAAGCGCGTTCGGACAAAAATCTCAGGATAAAACAGTCATAAACATGGCTTTAGAACATCTCGGTGGAAATAGAGAAGGCTACGTTATGAAAAATCAAATGAAGTGGCTTGATAAAGAACTAACCGCAGCAGAAAATGACATAAATGTGGATTGGATTTTCATCATACTTCATGAACCACCATTTCCCAACGGCGGACATGTGAAGGACGCTATGTTCTGGGGAACACCAGGAAATGGAAATCTCGGCGGATACAACGACAAGACCGCACCTATGGGAGATGTCATTGATATGCGTAACAGATTCTGGAAAATAGTCTCAAGCAGGTCAAAAGTATTAGGTGTCCTTTGTGGAGATGAACATAATTATAGCCGGACACTCGTCGATTCATCAATACATCCAGACTTTAAGCATCCCGTATGGCAGATTGTCAGTGGTGGATGTGGGGCGCCATATTATGTTCAAGACAAATCCGTTCCCTGGGTTAACAATGTCAAAGCATTCACAATCGATAAACATTTCTGCTTATTCTCTGTTGATGGTAAGAGAGTCGGATTAGAGGTATACAATGATAGCAATCAGTTGTTGGATAGCATCGATAATCTTACAACAATTCGGTGATGGGACTTTAAAGTACTTCATAGTGACAGATTCAATATCCAATTTTGTCTTATTTTCGTAACAATTGATCGCTATAATTACAGTTAGAATTGAATATTAGAGGTAGTTTTGATGCAGTATGCAAGTTTGATAAGATATGGGGTTATCCTCATATTCGTCTTAGCCATTTACGGTTTTGTCTTTCATGACAGTTCAAGTGATGAAAATGACGCAAACGGAACAAATACCCCCGCAACAAAGACCATCATAAAAAACAAAGGCTCTGATACGATGGTGAATCTTGCACAAGCCTGGGCAGAGGTATATTCAAATGACACAGTATCTGTTGAGGTGTCAGGCGGAGGATCAGGAACTGGCGTCGCAGCGTTGATCAATGGCACTGTAGATATTGCTAACTGTAGCCGTCAAGTAAAAGACAAAGAGAAACAACTAGCCAAAGATAACACCGGCAAAGAACCGATAGAATTCATCGTAGGATATGATGCACTTGCAGTATATGTTCACAAGGACAATCCGATAGATAAAATTACCATCCCACAACTGGCAGAAATATATGGAGAAGATGGCACGATTACAAAATGGAACAACCTCGGTGTTGCCAATTCGGGGTGTAGTAGTGATAAAATCATAAGGATTAGTCGACAATCAAACTCTGGCACATATTTTTACTTTAGAGAGGCACTCCTCGGTAAAGAACGAGATTTCGAGTTAGGTTCATTAGACCTACACGGGTCAAAAGATGTCGTTGAGGTCGTTGGACGAACACACTGTGCTATCGGCTACAGTGGCATGGGATACGCAACAAACCACGTTAAAATGTTAAAAGTCGCAACAACATCAGAAGAGACCTACTATTCACCGAATCTTGAAAATGTGCTTGCCAAATCTTATCCAATCGCACGTCCACTCTATATGTATTCTCTCGGAGAACCTACTGGAGAAGCGAAAGCATATCTGGACTGGATTTTATCCCCAGAAGGACAAAAAATTGTTCAGGAACTCGGTTTTGTCCCCTTACAAAGCAACTAAAGGTAGATTATACGTTTGATGAATTTTTTACAACTCTGTTTCTCATTTAAAGGTCGCATCAACAGACCTGGATGGTGGATGTTGAATCTGCCAATATTTGCTATTTTCGCCATCTGTCACTTCGCGTACGATTTCCCTTCAAAATTATCACCGGTCTACATCCTACTATTAGTTCCCGCATGGCTACATATCGCAGTCAGCGTAAAACGTTGGCAAGACAAGGGTAAATCTGGCTTGTTTGTAATCATACATACATCTACGCTACTTGCATTGTTCGTAGTATTAGGTACGCAATCAACGTCTGGTTGGGTGACTCTGATTTATCTTATTACAATCATTAATGGACTCTGGGCAGGTGTTGAATTAGGTTTTCTGAAGGGTGACACGGGGGAAAATAAATATGGTGCTGATTCAGAAACATCATCCGAACCGGTAATTGATCTATATATCCGTCTATGCGGAATCAGTTCAATTATGTTTGTATTTGGCATCTTCTTCTTTATTTTTAAGGAGTGTACAGGTTTTCTATTTAGTGAGGATTTTAAACTATGGGAGTTTTTAACAAGTGAAGAGTGGTATCCAACATCATTGGAAAACAAGAGATATGGCACATTCGCGCTGATACTTGGAACTTTTAGTGTAACCGCCTTAGCAATGCTGCTTGCTGTGCCTTTCGGTCTTGGTGCTGCGATATTCGTTTCAGAGTTCTGTAGTCCGAAGTTGAGAGAGACCTTCAAAATAGTCATTGAATTTCTCGCAGCAATTCCGTCTGTTGTATGGGGATTTATCGGTCTAACATTGATGAATGAGTTGATCATCGCGGTCTTCAATGCACCTATCGGTCTAACAATGTTAAATGGGGGGATCATGTTAGCACTGATGAGTGTACCGATTATCGTCTCTATTGCTGAAGATGCGTTGAAAGCGGTTCCAGATACCTATCGCGAAGCAGCAGAAGCACTCGGGGCAACGCGGTGGCAAGTTATCTCTCGTGTACTGTTACCAGCCGCAAAAAACGGGTTATTGGCAGCCGTATTACTCGGTGCAGCACGATCTATCGGGGAAACAATGGCGGTACTCATGGCTACGGGACATTCAGTTAACCTACCCTCAGGACCGCTATCATGGATACGCACACTCACTGCAACAATCGCTGCAGAATTGGGTGAAGTCGCAAGAGGTGGAGAACACTACCAAGTACTATTTCTCATAGGTATCTTACTTTTCTCCATTACTTTTGTTGTCAACCTCATCGCCGATTTAGTCATTAAAGGAATTCGACAAAGCTAACATATGAAGAACAAGTAATTAATCCGGTAATTGTCTGTTCACATGATGCAGGTTCACTCCACTGCTGGCGAGGTTTCCTAACCTCGCCAAATTACCTAAAGTATTATTTTAACTTTATATCATTAGGAATATTATGGAAAATACTACAGAATTGATGTTCACTGAAACGGATATTGGAAGACGTAACAGGTATATAGAGAACGGCGTCAGAGTCTTCTTTTTTATTATGACCTGCCTGATGATTGTTCCACTACTACTCATCGTCGGTTATCTCTTTTATAAAGCCATACCTGTCCTTTCTCTCGATTTTCTGTTCAAGAATCCAGAGGATAATATGCGGAGTGGTGGCGTGTGGGCACCCTTCCTTGGAACGATCTATCTGGTAGTTGTATCTCTCATGGTTGCAGCACCGATTGGTGTGTTCGCTTCAGTGTATCTCAATGAGTATGCACGGGAGAATTGGTTCACAAGGATAGTGAACTTAGCTGTTGTAAATCTTGCAGGTGTTCCCAGTATCGTCCATGCGTTGTTCGGTGTAGGTGCTTTCGTGTTGTTTTCCGGTTTAGGTGAGTCAATTTTAGCGGCTTCTCTCACATTAGCAATTATGACGTTACCCGTAATTATTGCAAGTACAACCGAAGCACTCAAAGCAGTCCCGATGGCTTTCCGTGAAGCATGCTGGAATATGGGAGCAACACGATGGCAAACAATCCGAAAAATCGTACTACCGAATTCAATCAGTGGCATTCTAACAGGAGTGATATTACAAGTTTCGCGCGCTGCAGGTGAAACAGCACCCATAATGTTTACTGGCGCGGTTTTCTTTAAACCTATTGCAGAAGGAGACTTTTTCGCATATAATATAACTGACCAGTGTATGGCACTCTCCTTACATCTCTATACGATCTCTACACAGGTACCAGATGTAGCAGAGGGTATTCCTTACGGCACAGCAATTGTTTTGGTAGCAAGTGTTTTACTTGTTAATGCAGCTGCAATTGCGCTTCGGGTATATCTTAGAACGCGGAAGAAGTGGTAACTTAGAAACGGATTATATGAGGTGCCTTTAATTATATGAAACTGGTGACCTCATGCCAATCTGAGGAATTCCATCTCGCCATTAAGGCGTTAAATTAGGATGTTACCTATGTTGAATAATGATACTGGAGAATATTCTGACCTAAGAAGCAAATTAGACGACATCATTGAGGGTCCCGTCTTTACTGCTATCATTCAATTTCTAATTCTTGCATCAGCTGTCGCAATTGTCCTTGAAACTGAACCTTTTTTTGATGATTACAAATTCTATTTCGATATATTGGATTGGACGTTTCTTATACTGTTTACTGTAGAGTATGTGCTACGTATTTACACTGCTCCAGACAGATCAGCCTTTATATTCAGTTTTTTTGGAATTGTTGACCTACTTTCAATTTTACCAGCACTTGTATTAATACCTGGATTGGGAAGTGTGCCTGGATTCAGGGTACTTCGGGTTCTCAGGTTCTTACGGGTGTTCAGGATATTCAAAGCAACCCGCTTTATTTTAGCTGTAGACAGAATGATAGAGGCATTAGGAGAAGTCAAAAGAGAAATATTCGCACTTGTCATCTTGTCCTCAATGTTAGTCTATTTAGCAGCATGTGGGATCCACTATTTTGAAAAGGATAAACAACCCAATGATTTCGGATCCATTCTTGATTCAATGTGGTGGGCAATTGTCACTTTAACGACTATCGGCTATGGAGATGTGTTCCCTGTAACTGCTGGAGGAAAAGTTTTTACTGCTTTGGTCGCATTAGTCGGTGTAGGTCTCATTGCAATTCCATCAGGACTATTGGCATCCGTTCTAACACAGGCAAGGGTTGAAGAGGATATTTTAGAAGAACAACAAGTAAAAGAAGAAAGTGAAAATGATGAGAACCAGAACACATAAGGTACTGAAGATACTTTTGTCTGTGACTATAATTGCAGCATTTATTCTCATATCTTCGTTAAGCCTCTACTTCTTTGAAAAAGATAACCAACCTGATGAATTTGGTTCCATCGGTTCGGCAATGCAATATGTACTGATAACATTTACGACAATAGGATATGGGGATGCAACTCCATCAACATTTGGTGGAAGTGTTACCACTATCCTTACGGAATTAATCGCTACTTTGGTTACTATTGCATTCTGGATTTGGATAGTTTTTAGCATTGTATTCAGGATATTTTTGAAAAATAAAAAATGGGGACACTTACGAAAGTTGGAAATGTGAGGTTAATGTGAGAAACAAATTAGAAATTAACAAGTTAAAAGTCACCTACGGAGATACACAGGCAATAAATGGCATTTCCTTTGATGTATGGGAAAACGAAATTCTCGGCATCATAGGTCCAGCACAATCCGGTAAAACGACGCTGCTAAAGGTTATCAACCGAACTTTGGAATTTACGCAGGGAACAAACATTGAAGGTTCAGTAAAGTTAGATGGAGTTGACATAAGCTCAATCAGCGATGTTCACGGTTTGAGAAGACGAATCGGGATGGTATTGCCATTACCCGTTGGGTTACCACTGTCTATCTACGATAACGTGGCATTTGCACCTCGCACTGCAGGACTACGAAAAAAAGCAGAATTAGATGAAATCGTTGAACGATGCTTGCAGCAAGCAGCACTATGGGATGAAGTAAAGGATAGGTTAGATTCGCTCGGAACAAAACTATCTGGGGGACAACAGCAGAGATTAACAATCGCAAGGGCACTGTCACATCAACCAGAAGTCTTGTGTCTGGATGAATTCTCTATTGCTGTAGACCCTGTCACAACAATGCGAATTGAAGAAGTACTAAAAACATTAAAGAATGACATGACTATTCTACTTGTAACAAACCTTGTGCAACAAGCAAAAAGGTTGGCAAACCGAACTGCATTTATGCTGAATGGTGACCTGATAGAAATTGACAATACGGATGTTATCTTCTCGGAGAATCCAACAGAACAAGCAACTTATGATTATGTCAATGGGAACTTTGGATAGAAAGAATAGGAGTATGACACTTGGAAACGAATAACTACAGCATTGAAACCGAAAATCTAAGTCTTTGGTATGGCGATTTTCAGGCACTCATAGGTGTCAGTGTGAAAATACCAGATGGTAAAATAACATCACTTATCGGTCCTTCTGGGTGCGGAAAGACAACACTCCTACGGTGTTTCAATCGTGTAAATGAACGATACGGAAATGTTACAACGAAAGGTGAAATAAATATATTAGGTAAAAACATCTATGATCCGGATGTTTCGTTGTTAGAGTTAAGAAAAACTGTGGGGATGGTATTTCAACGACCGAATCCGTTACCGATTTCTGTCTATGATAATATACTTTTTGGATTGCGGATACATTCTCCGTTTCGTAGTCTGGCCCGCGCCGATTCTGATAAAATCGTTGAAGACGCTCTTACATCTGTCTTTCTCTGGGATGACCTAAAGGATAAACTGAAGACGAAAGCAACATCTCTCCAATTGGAACAGCAACAGAAACTTTGTATCGCAAGACTTTTACCTCTCAAACCACAGATAATTCTAATGGACGAACCGTGTTCTGCTTTGGATGCAAAAGGAACACTCGCTGTTGAGGAATTAATGGATGTGCTATCAGGCTCCTATACATTCTTAATCGTAACCCACAACATGGCACAGGCACGAAGAGTCAGCACTGAATGTATCTATATGTTCCTCGGTGAGCTTATTGAACATAGAGAAACACAAGCACTATTTGATGATCCAGAACATCCTAAAACTGCAGATTACGTCCAGATGCGATACGGATAGTGTAAACGTAATTTATGTTATGAATATGTCAAGTCTGTTTTTTCATTGCCTCACATTTACTGTTCTGCTTCTTGCTTTATTCCTGATATTGGATAATAGACATGATACCGCATTAGAAGAAAATGATTTGACAACTCAAGAGATATCAACAGATGCTTTTTACGCTCTTCAAGAAAAAATAAACAGTATGTTTCCCATTCTGATCGGATCAATTCTTATAGGGATTCTTTTTGCAGTGCTACTGCAGGAATGGCTCGCAGGTGAAAGTTGGACATACCGGATTTTTGATTTTACTATGGTAATTCTTGCAGGTATTCCATCCGTTTTCTACGGATTGATATGTATTTACTATTTCATCTTTAAAAGTGGACGTGTATCGTATCTAACCCATTCACTGACTGTAGTACTACTGACATTACCAATCACCATTCAATCCACGCAATACGCAGTTAAATCGGTAGATGTATCAATTCGAGAAGCTGTATATGTATTAGGGGTTAAGAAGTCAAGGGCGATCACTCAGCATGTAATACCCAATGCGTTATCTGGAATCATGTCAGGTGTATATACCGCTGTTTCACGATCATTTTTCGTGGCAGGACTTATATTAGTTACCTTCGCGTGGAGACAGACAGCACATTCACGTGATGCTTTCAATATACCTAAAAACGCTTATGTTTTCTTAATCGCTGCACTACTATGCAGTCTGTGCGCAAGTTTCTTAAAAAGGAAGTCAGTCCCTAATGTTCTGTCCAGCTTTATTTCGTAACTCGGGTAGTGGTGAGTCCAAGTTAAACCTATAGGTCGGGTAAAGCTAAGCACCATTAGAATATTAAATGGCGAGATGCAAGGATCGTGTATCATAAAAACAAGAGAATTAAATTATGCAAAATCAAGAAGCACAACCGATTCTCAGTATTGAAAGATTGAACGTATGGTACGGAAAAAAACAGATCCTTAAAAACCTAACTATTGACATATATCCTAAGCAAGTAACAGCATTTATAGGTCCATCAAAATGCGGGAAAACTGCCTTCGTACGATGCCTAAACCGATTGAATGACTTGCAGCACGATTTCAGGTATGAGGGGAACATATACTTTAACGGAAAAAACATCAACGCACCGAAAACTAAATCAACTGAAATTGCCCAGAAAATAGGTATGATATTTCAAAAACCGATACCTTTTCATAGATCCATATATGAGAACGTCGCTTACAGTCCCCGCATGCGTGGCATAAAGCAACCTGAAAAAATTGGTCATATTGTAGAAAGAAGTTTAACAAGCGCACAACTATATGATGAAGTGGCAAACGACCTTGATGCTTCTCCGAAAATCCTGTCTATCGGTCAACAACAGAGACTATGTATAGCAAGAGCATTGGCGGCAAACCCAAACACTATTATCTTTGACGAACCTTGTGAACAACTTGATGCAGCAGAAACACCGAAACTTGAAGCCATTATTCAGAACTTAAAAGGTGAGTATACAATTATTTTTGTTACGAACAAGAGACGACAAGCAGCAAGGGTATCAGATGTCGCAGGATTCCTGTATAGCGGAGAATTGGTCGAATATGGACAGACCGAACAGATTTTTACAAACCCAAAAGACGAACGCACTGAAAACTATGTAACGGGGCGGTTAGGTTAATCCAATGCACATCAGGACAATGCCATGCAAAACTATCTGGAAACTGAACTTAAAACAATTCAACATAAACTCCTTAAAATGGGCGGGATAGCTGAAAATATGTTGCGGGATGCTATCCAATCTGTAATAGACAGAGATGCAGATTTGGCAACACGAGTCATTGCTATTGACGATACAGTCGATAAACTTGAAAACGAAATTGAAGCAAGATGTATTCAACTCATTGCAACACACCAACCTGTCGCTTTCGAATTAAGATTCTTGACAATGACACTAAAAGTTAACAGAAATATTGAAAGAATAGCAGACAAATGTGTTTCTATCGCAAGAAGAAGCTTGGAACTCAGGACGTACCCACCATTACAAAGCACGATTGATCTGCAACCTCTTACGCAATTGATACAGCGGATGGTGAATGACGCATTTGATGCACTCGTACACCGAAATGCAAAACTCGCAAAAGAACTCAGAGAACGTGACTATAAGGTAGATGAAATCTATGAAAAGATGATGCAAGACTTGTGCTCTATTCTAATAGACCAACCTCAACGCATTCAGGCAGGTTTCGGAAATCTACTATTGTATAGACATTTGGAGCGAATAGGAGATCTTGCAGTCAATATCGGAGAAGAAGTATATTATCTCGTCAAAGGTAAGGTAATACGACATGCAGATTTATAGGTGCGAATATCAACACGTTATTCATTTTTCTCTTGATAGAAATGTACATCCCGTTGGGGGAATGGAACTTGTATGCCGTGTTCCTTAAACTTCTGCCAGATCATAAAGTGAAGATCACTTGCTACATCAAAACGTTGAAATGAATCTGGTATCCATGCAAACAATTGAAAATCCAAAGACGACTCACCGAAATCTGTAAACCTAACAAAGGGAGCAGTTACGTTTTCCATCTGAGGAGACGGGTCCTTAATTACTTCAGGATGGGCATGTGCCACCTCAATTAATACCCTTTTCACAAGTTCAACATCCGAACCGTACGACACACCCACGCTTATAGTAACACGAAAGCGGTTATTATAGTGTGTAAGATTATGCACAGGTTCAGAAACCATTTGTAAATTCGGTACAATAATCTCCTTCTCGTCCAGGGACATTATCACGGTTGAACGCAGGTTTATACTTGTCACACGACCAAAAATATTGAAATCGATAATCTCGACCAAATCACCAATTTTGATGGGGCGTTCAAATAGTAGGATGAGACCTGACATTATATTCGCTACGGTATTCTGCAATCCAAAACCGATCCCAATACTCAAACCACCAAATATAATCGCAATACTCGTTAGACTAATACCGATAGTAGTCAGACTTATTAAGACACCGATAGTGATGAGGAAGAAGTGAAAAATGCGCAGTATAACGAATTGTGCATGTCTATCAATTTGAAAAGCCTGTAATACTTGCCGCTGCAAAATCAACTGTGAGAATTTTGACAGAATAAACATGCCGAACACAATAGCAAAACCATAAAATAGGTTTGCTAAAGTAAATTTTCCTTTATCTACTTCTGATCCAGCATCTCTCCCCTCTTCTCCTGTATCTGTTTCAACAACTTCTTCTTGTGGCTGAAATAGCTCAGAAAGGTCATAATGCAGAACCTTACCAAGTATTCCAGTGCTGATTCCGGCAACCTGTAACGATACACCGATACCAATTATTAGCAGGATTAGGAAATAAATGGCCAATGTTCGGTTCAGAATGTCCTCAGGCATCCTCAACCGAACAAACAATCTACGTAACCAACGCCTTGTAACGCCTGCTATAAACAACCATACTGCTAAAACTCCAAACAGTTCTAATATGTCTAAGTAAGAAACTGATTTGTCTAACTCAATCGCAGTTTCTTTAAGAAGTTCTGTGAGTTGATCCCATATTTTCCCCATCTGGCACGACCTAATTCTCTATTATAAAGAAACTCTTTTATTCAATCGGAATCTGTTCAATAGAATGTACAAACAGAACATCGTTCACACCATCGTAACGCTGTAAAATTAGGTCTAAATCCTCTGAATTCAGATCCTCTGCTGTTAAACCAACTATGACAAGGTCCGCCTGTGAAGACCTTTGTGTCACCTCCTGCTCCAAGGATTCCGGACTATCATAAGTGACTGACGTTAAATTCTGCATAGATATCGGAAGTCTACCTTCCTTGATAACGGTTGAAAGCTGATCAGCATCCAATTCAGTATCCCAAGAATCTGAACAAGCAAAAAGTCTTATCTTCGCCCGTTTCCATTCCGGATGACCGACTAAAATATATGCAAGCAAAAGCATCATCGGCACATTAGAGAGGTTGTCATCGGTTACCCACACATGGATGGAGGAACGATAGCCAAAACGGTACTTCGTTGAACGTAGAATCAACACATTGAAAAGTGATTCCGCCGCAAGTAAGGCTCCCTGTGTAACTTCCGGAATTTCTTCAGGATGATCCTCATCAAATTCAAGCAGGATCGAGTTGTTCGGTAACCCAGCAAATCCTGGCATCTGTAACACTTGGGCCAACGCAAGTTGGAAATTTGGACATATCAACGAGTCAACAAAAATACCTGCTTTACTCGCCTCTGTCTGTTGAATCAACGCATCAACATGTAACCGAGCGGAGATCTCTTCGGGAAACGAGTAATCTCCAGGAAAAAACTGAATGAAATGACCAAATCCTTGTCTATGGCATATCCAACGTAGTAAATCGAAGTGCCCAAGACGCCTCTCTCCGAATTGGGTTATACCTACAATTGAGGGTCTCCATCCACTCTCTGACAGGTTTACCCGGTCTTTTTGCAACGTAGTCTGTAACCAACGCGTTAACTGAATCATCGCACCTTGAAAAATACCTGACAGACCTGAATGTTCACGATGACCACGACGCAATCCGATGTAAATCGCTATCATTAGAAATATAGAAATGAACGCATATAACACACTGATCTGTATCATCATCATACCCGACATAACAATCCCTAACAGAGATACATACCAGCGTGAATGGAACGTAGGACGGTAAGACGGATTCCCTGCAAAATGTTCAAGAAATGATACGACACATAATGCTCCATAAGTAACTAAGAAAAACATCGTCAGAATCTGTGCAATAAAGTTTAGTTCACCTATGGCGACAAACACTATTGCAATTGCACCCGATACGAACGTTGCAGGTATCGGTTCCTGCGTCTTGCCAACTCCTGTACCCATCAAACGGTTCAGGGCAGGAATCGGAAGGACATTATCTCTTGAAAGTGCCTGTAATGTGCGCGGGGCAATCATAATCGAACCTAACGCTGAAGACAACGATGCTGCGCCTAATCCGATATATATAGCTGCATCCCAAATTGATATGCGTGCCATAATGAATTTGTCGTCAGCAAGTTGCTCAGGTGTAGCACTTTGTGCAAGCTTAAAGGCTACAAGAACATAAACCACCATGCCTGCTACAGTAGCAGCGATCGTGCCGAGAGGTATACTCCGTTGCGGATTACGCAAATCTCCTGATAAACCTAAACCCGCAATCATACCCGTAAAGGCTGGAAAACAGATCGCAAATACCCTTCCAAACGAATCTCCATCTTCAATTCTTGCATTAAAGTCCAGACTCTTTGGCGGTAGTTCAACAGGAACATCTCCATTAGTCAACTTCTCTGGTAAATCAGCAGCATCAATCCCGTTAACTATTTCACCAACAGGTAACTCAGAACCCAAGAAGAAAGCTGCAAGAGAGGCAGCCAATATTGCACAGATGACCCATAGCATCGACACACCCATGTTCGCACCCTTCGTCAACATGAGCAGAATGAGAAGGATTGTACACGGAATGCTCAAGAAACGAATATTAATCGGATCTTCAAATTTATACTTTGTCTTTATTATCTCAAAGACAGGTTCAAAAGCAGCCGCTAATGCCACCATATAAAATGCGATTGAAATCGCTTGTGAAAGGAATAAAGCAAAACCGATCGTTCCACCAATACTGGTACCGAATGATCGACTCACAATGTAATACGCACCACCCCCAGCAACACGCCTGTTGGTCGCAATCTCTGATACTGCTAAAACTGTGGGAATAGTCACAAGATGACCCAGTGCAATAACGCCTAGACTCTGCAAGAGACCGATATGACCAACAGCATAACCAAATCTTAAGAAAAGAATCGCACCTAAAATCGTACTAATAGAAGCCAAAAAGACCGGTGCGGTCCCGAAACCGTGACCGTGTTGATGCGATGCAGGGTTGCTGCTGAATCTGTTTCCATTCTGTTGTCCTAACTTTGAGAACATACTAATTTACCTCAATATCACCTCGAAAATGTTATTACCAATTTAAAAAGTTATAACTTAATTCGTAAAATAGATAAATACCTATAATGTAGTTTTTCTGTTAAGGGTTTGCTATTGTAACTTAAAGAACCACTCAACCGCAACCCTAAACGCGAGGTTAACGTCACAGTAAATGCTGGTTCGACAGAATACTTGAAATTCCTAAAACCCACTTCTGGTGAGTACTTCATAGAAACATTCAAATTTTGCCATCCGATTGACGTAAACCCTAACCAGCGAAATTGAGTCGGATCAAATTTCTTTATCGTAAGGTTCTTGTCGGGTTGGACGTTTTCAAGAAAATACCCTATGCCACCAGAAATCCGTAAAGTTCCATTTTCATAAATCCCAGGACGGATATAACTACC
Organism: uncultured bacterium; assembly: GCA_964623585.1. Taxonomy (GTDB): domain Bacteria; phylum Poribacteria; class WGA-4E; order WGA-4E; family WGA-3G; genus MSPOR6. Next base: position 16,810 of record CAZURU010000011.1, on the reverse strand, counting down.
AATCTGGAAGGTTAACGCGGTTCCCTTTGAGATGTTTCGCTCAAAATCCGTAAACAGTTCAATACCAAATGTCTTAAAACGAACACCACCCTGGATACGTCCTTTCGCAATTTCAGTGATAACCCCCTTCTTACCTGTTCCGCGGGAGCCAAAAATACCTGTCCAACCGTTGATGTTCTTAAGTGGAATGACGCATGTTAATGTAAGCGTCTGCAGGGCATCATCTCCAGAGAAACCGATATCGACTGTCTTAGCATCTTGTGGCAAATCTGCAAACTGACAAAAACACGAAGATGTATAAATGAAAGTAGAAAAAAACAGGACAATTGCAGCTATCGGTTGTTTTCTACAACTATATTGTGATCGAATGTTCCACATATATCATTACGGTATGATGGTAAAATCATCTGTCCTTCATCAGTCTTAATTAGAGAACTTTGTTCTAATGGCGAATACGAAACTACAATATTATAATCATTACGTACTAAATAGTCAACTTTTATGTCAATACGTTGACAGTTTCTCCTATACATGCTAAACTTGCCGCAAGAAATACAACAATAGGAGGCTTAGATGCCAAAAAAAGAAGCATCATCAACACAACCAAATATACTCTGGATATATTGAGAAGACCTATCACCTGATTTAGCGTGCTACGGAACACCTGCGGTAGCAACACCGAATATAGACCGGCTTGCATCAGAAGGAACACGATTTACCAACGCTTATGTCACCTGTCCAGTCTGTTCACCAAGCCGTTCAGCATTAATTACGGGTACATACCAAACACATTTTGATGCACATAACCATCGGAGTAATCGTGATAAACCGTTACGTGAAGATATGAAACTCATCACAGACTGTTTCAGGGAAGCAGGATATTTTACATGCAACAATCCCGGTCCCCCAAAATATAATCGTCGGGGTAAGACCGATTTCAATTTTGATCGGAAAAACCCGTTTGATGGGATAGACTGGAAAGAACGCGCAGATGGACAACCCTTTTACGCGCAAATTAATATCCCCGACACACACCGAGTTTTTAAACCTGATCCGCAAAGACCTATCAATCCTGATGACGTCGAACTACCCGACTATTATCCTGAGCATCCGCTTATACGGAAGGATTGGGCACTCTACCTTGAGAGTATACAGATATTAGACCGCAAGGTCGGAGATATCCTTCAACGAATTGATGATGAAGGACTTACCGATAACACAATCGTCTTTTTCATGAGTGACCACGGCCGCGCACACATACGCTGCAAACAGTTTCTATATGATGGGGGAATCCATATTCCGTTGATAGTAAGATACCCCGGGAACAAGGGGATTATAGAAGCAGGTGCCGTGAGCAACAAACTTGTCAGCGGCGTCGATTTTATGCCAACTTCTCTGAAACTTGCAGAAATTGATGTGCCAAATTATGTACAGGGACAGACTTTCTTGGGAGAAAAAGCAACAACACGGGATGCCATTTTCGCCGCACGTGACAGATGTGATGGTACAGTGGATCGCATACGTTGCATCCGTACACAGCAATACAAACTTATACGAAACTATCATCCTGAGTTGCCATACATGCAGTTCAACGGATATAAAAAACTACAGTATCCCCTTTGGTCATTAATCAATGTATTAGCGGAAAAAGGTGAGTTGAATGACGCACAAGAACACTTCAGACTGAAATCTCGCCCAGAAGAAGAACTATATGACTTACAAAACGACCCTTATGAAGTTAATAACCTTGCGAATGACGAAAAGCATGCAACTATTCTAAATGATTTAAGAACAAAATTAGACACATGGATTGAAGAAACAGGGGATATGGGGGAAACACCAGAACCTGATGATATAATTGCATACTGGAAAGATAACATGAGGGACTCATACAACGACAGAATGGAGATCCGAGGACTCTCACCAGATATCAGTGATGCTGATTACGTCGCATGGTGGGAGGATCAACTGTTGTAAATCAACCAAGAATAGGTATACTAACCACCTGAAGACAAGACTGTCAATAGAGCATGCAACGGACTCAGCAGGTCAAGCAACGGGAATCTATCAATAGGCGAGATAGGAAGCAGAGGAAGAATGTTGATCGTCAATATAATCCCGTAACTGATTGATGCTGCTCGTTTAGGATGATTCCATAGTGCCGACATTATACCTACCAGAGCAACAATTAAACTATTTACGATGAGTATAAAACCGCTTTTCATCAACTGGGAAATGCACAAGCCACCCATATAAAGCGATAACGTGAATAAAGGTAGTGTTAAGAAAACCCCAAAAAACCACCATATAATGACCGCTGATATTTTTCCAAGAATCATCTTCCAAAAAGGGATAGGTATTAGCACCAATAAAGCAGCATTGTCCAGGTTCCTATCAACATTGGATTTAGACAAATACGAGCGACGTTCTATGTTGATCGATTCAATTGCATGTTTAGGGATCAACAGTTGCGTAATGTAAATGCAAACAGTGAGAACTGAATAGACATATCTGCCAACATCAAAAAACATACCAGATGATTGCTCTTCTATACCTTGTGCATAAAACTCCAAAGTACTCAGGAAGAAACAGAGCACAAGGCAACATAGAACTGTGAGTTGAACTAATCGGTATCTTCGGGAATTAGTATAAATGCGAAGGTCTTTTAGGAGGACTGCGAACATATCTAATTTTTTCTGTGACAACCATTAAGAACAGACTACTTTTGAGAAAATTCAGTTACTGTAGAATGGATATTTTGCACAACCAAACGGTACCTCCGATCACACATGTGATCACCTTACCGTCTGGACTAAAGTCACCGTCAACGTCCATCTGGTACAGACTGATTTGTTTTATAGTATAGACTAACAAGTATTAAGAGGAATGTCAATGGAATATTCTGGCAAAAGATTGGAAGGGGTGGATTTGTTTGAAATATAGCCAGGTACACGCTGTTTTCTATTGACATAAATATCAAGAAGTGCTAATTTTGTTTAATATCCTCAATAGTGATTCCGAATGCATACATTGTCAATTAAGGAGTTATAAATGTCAAAACTTAATATAGCATTAATCGGTGCGGGGAGACGTGGAGGTGGCGCACATCAAACCAAAATGGTAGTAGGTACGCTCCGCGTGCCGTTGACAGACTACTTTGCAGTGAAATATAATAAATTGTGTTGTCAATACACCTATATCTATGATATACTTCTTATGCAGGGAATAAGCAGATTTCTTTTTAAGGAGGAATAAGCAGATGATGCAGGGTTTAGGTCCTATGGAAATAATTGTAATCCTCGTGCTTGCCTTGGTAGTTTTTGGACCAAAAAGACTACCCGAAATGGGAAAATCAATAGGCAAAGCGATTCGTGAATTTAAAAGTGTCGGTAGCGAAATTCAGAATGAGATAACAAGAGTCACTGATGACATTGATATCGACCCGGATAAAAACATTAAACCACCGGATAAGAACATTAGACCACCAAAATCTACATAACACAGTGAGCACAAAGTAAGATGGAATCGAACGATGTTGCAATGACCTTTTGGGAGCATCTTGAAGAACTCCGAAGACGTATCATAATATGCATTATTACCTTAGGTGCTTTTACATTTATCGGGCTCTGGTTTACCGTACCAATCAGATATGTTCTTGAGTTACCACTGAACAGCCCGATCACCAATACGATTGCAAATTTGATTGAAATGCAGGCGGGTGAAGATGGTTCAATCCTCGGTTTTATCGCTCTTACACTCAAAGTTGGCAGTTCCAATGTAAATGCAGAACTTATTTTTACAGGTCCAACTGCACCTATCATGGCATGGCTAATTATGGGTATTACAACTGGTGTAGTGATATCAATCCCGGTCCTATTATACCAATTATGGATGTTTATTTTTCCTGCACTAAAGAGGTCTGAACGACGATTGGCATTACCGCTCTTCTTTACAGTTGTCTTTTTCTTTCTTCTTGGCGCGGTTTTCGCACACCTGATTGTAGTACCAGTCGTGTTGCATTTCTCGGCAGATCTGTTTCCAGAAGTAAGGAATCTCTGGGACTTTAAAACATATATTGGTGTTGTAACAATGTTGGTTTTAGGGTTCGGTGTTGCCTTTGAGTTACCGGTTGTAATGGCATTTCTGGCACGCATCGGTATTATTGACTGGCGCGGTTTTCGCGGGAAACAACGCCACGCTCTATTGGGTATCTCAGTGCTGTCAGCAATGTTGACGCCTGCCGATCCACAATCAATGCTTCTCATGGCAATTCCACTGTTCATTCTATATCAATTAGGTATCTTTTTCGCATTCCTCGTTGAAAAGGAGGCATAGGCTAAATGGCTAACGAATCTTTACGACAGCAGCTCACATGGTTGTATGAATTACAAGAACATGACCGAGAGTTGTTGTCAATTCACAAGCAGCTACAAACAATTCCAAAACAGATTGCACAGTTAGAAGCAGATGTTACGAAATACAAAGCAGAAATTACAACAAAAACCGAGGAACTCGGTGAAATTGAAAAAAACTTACGATCACTCAACGCGAAACTGGAAATGAATGAAGTTCAGAAAGAGAAATATAGGATTGAACAACGCACCGTAACAAGCGATAAGGAATATACTGCACTTGAAAATCAGTTAGAATTCCTTGATCAACAGGATGGGGAAACTGAAGAAGAAATATTAGAACTCATGGAAAAGGTTGACGAATATAAAGATGAATTGACTGAGCTCGAATCTAAGACTGACAGCGAAAAGCAGAAAACTATTGAGAAAACTAAAGAATTTCGTGAAGAACAGAAGAACCTAAAAGCCAATATTGCGCAGAAAATAGAACAACGGAAAAAGTACTTTCCGAAAATTCAAAAAGACCTTGCAACACAGTATCAACGATGGATGGAAAAAAGAAGGTCAGACTTTGTCGCATTAGGAAGAAATGGCACCTGCGGCAGTTGTCGGCTCACAATTCAACCGCAAAACCTAAAAGAAGCACAGAAATATGAAAAATTGGTTTACTGCTCCAACTGCAAACGCCTACTGTACGTTGACCCAGAGTCCTCTGATATACCCTATCCGTAGGACAACTTTCTGTCAACAATAGGGATTCATTCGGACATCGCTTTTTCCATTTTCCCGTGACTGCTAAATTATATCAACCCATTCAAGAATTATCGGATACATCTATCGTAAACGCAGGAACCAGTCTGCGTAACGGGGGATACAGTAAACCACCTTACGCTTCCCTTAATTTAGCCTTCCATGTAGGAGACGACCCTACTGTCGTTTCTCAAAATCAGAGACGTTTCTCTTCTCAAACTGCGGTCAAGAAACTAAAATACTGTCAGCAAGTACATAGTGATGTCATCTGCCATGCTGATAGAGTCCCATTTTCAACGTGGAATACAGAGAATCACAACGTGAAGGCAATGACTGGAGATGCGCTGATTTCAAATCGTAAAGGGGAGACATTGGGAATCTTTACAGCAGACTGTGTGCCAATCTTCATTGTTGATACAGTAACACAGGCAATCGGTATAACCCATGCAGGCTGGCGCGGCACACTTGCCCTAATTGCAGTAAAGACCATCAACGCAATGAATACTGCATTCGGTACTCATTTCAAGAATTGTAGAGTCCATTTGGGTCCATCAATACAGAAATGCTGCTATACCGTCAGTTCAGAATTAGTTAAACAGTTTACTGACCACTTTGGCAGCGATGTAAAGATTGAGAATCGACTCTGTTTACAAACCGCAAACATCAAGCAGTTATGGGATATAGGAGTACCACCAGAGTCGATTTCTACATCACCATACTGCACCTCTTGCAATACTGATCTGTTCTATTCTTATCGTGCTGAAGGGGGGCAGACAGGTAGGATGCTGTCATTCATTCAACGCAGACAGTGAATTGGAGAGATAAAATGGATATACGATTAACTGACAAAGTAGCAGTTATCACAGGTGCATCAACTGGAATCGGTGCAGCAACTGCAATTACCTACGCAAAAGCAGGGGCAAAGGTTGTTCTTGCCGATATAAATGAACAAGATGGACATGAGACACTAAACGTTATTGAAAAAGGTAACGGTACAGCAATATATTGTTCAACCGATGTTGCTTCAGAGGCTGCCGTAACGAAACTTATGCAAACCGCTGATGCCACCTATGGGCAGATAAACATATTGGTCACCTGTGCTGGCGTCTTGCAGGGACCCAACGTACAAATAGAAGACTTTGAAGAGTCAATCTTTGATACTGTTATTGATGTCAATCTAAAGGGAACTTTCTTTTCAATAAAACATGCTGTGCCGATCATGTCCAGGAGTGGCGGAGGCGTCATTCTCTGTATCGCCTCAGGTGCAGGTGTGCGTGGTGGAAGTTCCTCTGTCGCTTACGCGTCAAGTAAAGGGGGTGTAAACGGTTTAGTGATGACTGTAGAGAATCAAGTCAGCTCACAAAACATCCGGATGCACACGATCTGTCCAGGGGGTCTTGCAACACCATTGAAATTAGGTCAGATCGCCGAATCTGCAAGACTTTCAGGGAATGATCCTGATGCCGCTGTTGCTAATGCATTGAAATCACTCGGTGATCCTGCAGGTGTAGCACGAGTCCTTACTTTCCTTGCATCTGATGAAGGTTCTTATATGCGTGGACAGATATTTACAAGATAGATGAAAACTAATACGTGTTATCATCCCAAAAGACTTTGAAAGTTCGTAGTAGAATCTTGAAGTCATTCCATAAAGATAGGTTATCAATATACTCTAAATCAACAAGAATACCTTCACGAATCGTCCTACGTCTACGAGGACTCAACTGCCACAAACCTGTCATGCCAGGTCTAACAAGATGACGTTCGTTCTCCCATTCCTCATATTCATCAGCAAGAAATGGCATTTCTGGACGAGGTCCGACAAGACTCATTTCACCTTTAATTACATTAAACAGCTGCGGTAATTCATCCAAACTCGTTTTCCGAATCCACTTCCCTACGGATGTAATCCGTACATCTTCATTTGAATCAGGTTTTTCTGAATAAGACGGCGTATCAATATGGAGACTTCTGAACTTATGTATGACAAAACGTCTATTATTTATACCGACTCGTTCGTGAGAAAAAAACACAGGTCCGCGTGAAGAGAGTTTTATCAATACGGCTATAATAAGCATCAATGGTGAAAATATCAGAATTAAGAACAGTGATGCAACAAAATCCAATAGATATTTTCCTCTCTTTGCATAAAAGGAGTTAAGCCTATCAACTGAATTCTGTCCTGCTGTGTCGTTCATATATGAGAGGTCAGGTTTTGTAATGATATATTTAGCAGGCATATTGCTTGCTTCCTAATTTGTTTTTGAATCTGTAAATTACATCATTTTTTCTGTAAATCAGTGAATACATCAATGTACTGTTCAGCGATGTGGTCCCAATTAAAACGTTTATGTATCTGTTCGGTTGCACGTTGACGAAAATCTTCAACTTTTTCCAAATTCTGTTCTAAAGATTCAAGCTGAGTTTTGAGGGATTCAGGATTTTTGTCAAAGAGTACACCGTATTTTCCCCCTTCCAATACTTCGTAGTTGAAGGGGGTATTGAGTGCAAGGATGCAGTTAGAAAATCCTAAAGCTTTGAGAATAGATGGATTGATTCCACCGAACTGATGTCCATGAATATAAGCGAAACAGTGATGATGTAGTTCCTTGATATGCTCAGAGCTGTCAATATGCCCAAGAAAAAGCACATTTTCATTTGCCATACTTTTCAATTTATCCAAGAATTCATTCTCCATTTTGTTCCCTCTATAGTCTGCTCCACCAGCAATAGCAAGTTTCTTCTCACTATTAGAATTTACAAAAGCTTCCATAATCAGGTCTGCATTATTGTCAGGCACAAGACGACTTGCGATCAGATAATAATCTCTAGACTGTAGACCGTATTCCTCAAGTACTTCAGGATGTTCGGAGGGTTCAATATTTGCACCGTAAGCGATATAGGTTGTCTCTGCCCCTAAATCTTCGAGGTAGAGCCGTTTCATCTCTTCAGCATCGGTAATCACCAGCGGAAATGCTGAAGTTGCCATCTTTGCAGCCCATTTGAAATAGACCGCACCGATGCCCTTCCATTTCGGTCTTAACCACTCCATGCCATCAACATTGATGACTGCCTTCTTTCCAAATATCCTGAAGAACCAACCGAATGGGCCGTTCCCTGCATTCCAAACAAAAATTATATCGGATGGAGAAAAAGATGCATGAATAGACGCAAAGAAACTATGACTAAGGGTGCTAAATATCTTATGTTCAATACTCGGTAGGTAGATGAGTTTTATACCCTTCCATTCTGAAGGTCTTTCCTTGAAAAACCCCTTTCTACAGTAGACGATCACTTCATGTCCAGCTTCCACCCATCGTGGTGCAAGCTCCCCCATCACTGTCTCAGAACCGCTATATGTAGCAGGAAGTCCTCTAATGCCTAACACTCTAATTTTCATGTAAAATCCTTCAATCTGTGATAAACCTACATGATCAATTTTGGTATTGCTATTCCGATTAGCACCCTATCTGAAAACACTCATTAGATACATAATAAGAACGAAATATTCATTTAAACCTACGTTTGCTGACAAGCGACTAAAAACGATAAAGAGCTTTTGCTTCTATCTCATTTCCCGATTCATTCAGATCCGCTATATTATCAACATTTCTTCGCCAGATGCGTGACCATTCTCCATAGATTGAATATCGACCCATATCGACCCAGTTAAACCCTAACCTTAAACGGTGTTCAGTCTCAGTAATTCCAGAAAGCGGTATCCATACATCATCAGCAGGTGCTTCGGGGGCATGGTTTAACGTTACATCTCCTTCTCCATGCCTTTCAAGTTCATATCCGAAAACGGTTTCAAGTTTATCCGTAAAACGTCTACGAAACTCTATCCAAAGACTGTCTGCATCAGAACCGACGTGATGTCCAATGACCGAAGTGAAGTGTCTGTAAACATTATACGGATTAACATGCGTATATGCATATTGGTTAACAAATGCGTATTCTACATTCACATCGGTATCCTGTAAGCCGAATGGGTCAGTAAGATAGATACCGCCAAGAATTCCAAATTTAGTATCCCAATGCTTAAAACTTGCGGCAGGATTTCCATCGTCTACCATCAATTCACCGTATATCTCAAAATTATTGAATGGACGCAAACGGAGGTCAACACTTGCCAAAATATTGTCTCCACTTCCCGGCACACGACTATCACCACGGGCAATTGTCTGTTCGCTGATGAGGTAAATACTAACAGGATTCAGATAACTCGGTTCAAATCTATTCCCAAAGACGACGACCTCAGATAAACCGATACCGAATCTATTCCAGAAATAACCTTCAATTCTGTGCCCAGAAATATACTTCTCGTTGATATCCACTGAGATGTCTTCCAAAATACCGGTAAATGCTGTATATGTTACATTTTTGTATGTTGCCTGTAATTTCAGCATATCCATTGCATTTGGATCAGCAGAGAGCATTAGATTACCGTGATAGCCGGGGCCCCATTGTATATTATCTTGTCCTAACTGCATTTGAAACCATGGCAGTTTAAACTTTAGATAACTATTCACAGCCGTTCTGTTTTTGAGTTGTCCCTCCAATTGTCTATATTTTGACTCATCTTTAAAGAGATCGTCAAAAATATCACCATATAGGAATCTGTATGCCATGTCTGTTGTAAAAGCGAAACTCTCCTCAACCTGTCCATATAATTGAGGGTAAAGTGTCGTGATATGCATGTTTCCTTCAACAGGAGGCAATCCAGAGACATTATCAACTAACCTTGTGATTATTCGCTGTTCAGCATGCAAATCAAAAGAGAAACGGAAAGTAGATTCATCTGTGAGTGTCAACAAGTGTAACCTACGATTCGGAGGTGCCTCCGTACCCGCTTCAGCATAAAATGACATCAAGGCTTTTAATCGTTTTTGGTCATTGATACTCAGCGTCACTTCACCTCTATCCAGTTTTTGTGAAACTTCCAGCAGCAAAGATGCAACCTGTTTTCTTGAATACGGTAGAGTCCCTCGCGATATACCTGAAACTACACGTTTATTAAGTAAACGATGAATAAAGTTGTAGGTTTCAGTATTGAAGTCTGATATATCTGGATTTAGGGGAACATTTATGAGTGATGCTGCTTCGGCAGATGAAAAAGAACAGAATTGTGCAACTATGCAGAATACACCAACGATACGATAGATATTTACACTTGGCATGTTTTTCTTCCTCTGAAAAATAGTTAAACATCTCACTTTTATTTCACAACTGTCATTTGGCGGATTGCTCTTGCTTTACCAGTGTTGAGACTATAAAAATAAACGCCGCTTGCGACAGGTTCACCGGCAGAATTACGTCCATCCCAATATGCTGCCGATCCTCTGCTTCGGTAGCTGCCTGCGTTCTGAAAACCTATATTGAGTTCTCTGATAGTTTCACCTTTCAGATTATAGATTTTAATGTCCACCTTTGCATCTTGCGCTAAATTGTAAGGTATCCAGGTCTCTGGATTGAATGGATTGGGGTAATTTTGTAAAAGTACTGTTTTTGCTGGAACGACAGAATTAAGCAGGGCTTGCAAGTTTGCGATTCCTGCGCGAAAAACATCGGAACCATCATCTACTTGTTGTGCTTCAGTAAGCCATTTTGAAATAGTGTCAACATGCTCGGGTAAAACGGATAAAGACACTTTTGGTGCTGATGTGATAGAAGATTCTCCTAAATGCGCTGCTATTATGAGTAAATCTATGATATTAACCCTTCCATCCTTATTCACATCTGCTTTCTCATTGTCAGGAGTCACTATCCCAAAACTATTTGATACCAGGATAAGGTCTTGTATATCAACAATTCCATCAATATTTACATCCCACGGAATTATACTCATGGGTATCGGTGGATTTTTATCGCCATTTGGCACTTCGTTTTTCCAACCTGAACGCAATCGTTGTTTTAGATGTTCAACAAGCTCAGAATATTCAGGAAAATCCGCAAGATTTATAGTTTCGTTCGGGTCAACGTTATAGTCGTATAGTTCATTACCAAACTTCCCTCGCGGACCCCATTCTGTATAGCGGTACCTATCGGTACGTAAAGAATATGATTTGGAACCCCCACGGCTCAGAAAACTAATTGCCCCGGTTTTCCAAGGCGTATTAGGTTCTTCTATTACAGGGATGAGACTCAAACCCTCTAACTGATTGGATATCGGTAGTTCACATGCATCACACAGAGTAGGGTAAATATCCACAAGCTCTGTTAAGGTATCAGTTCGTGATGGTTGCTGACCCGGAACACTGATAATCAATGGCGAACGTGTCGCAATTTCAAAAAGTGTGTTTTTCCGCCAAGTACCGTGTTCTCCAAGATGAAAACCGTGGTCACCACAAAATACAATAACTGTCTTTTCAGTTAGTCCCAGCTCATCTAACTGCCTTAGGACTCGCCCAACTTGTGCATCCATGTAACTCGTTGAAGCTGCGTAAGCTCGAATGAGTTCTAAAATCTTCTCATTAGAAATTGGCACGTCGCCAGATGGTATGTCTCGATATATTCTAAACCAGTCAATACTGTTTTCTGCATAAGCAGGTGCATGCTGCGGATAGGCAGAAGTAGTGGGCAAATTGAAAGTATCTTCATCATATAAATCAAAGTACTGTCGTGGTGCGTAAAACGGTAAATGGGGTTTGTCAAATCCGACAGCTAAAAAGAACAGTTCATCCTTTATCTCAGCAAGGAGATTCTCAGATTTTCTTGCAGTTATCCCATCATTCAGTTCATCGTCAGACACATCAAGTGCTATCCAAGAACGTTTTCCAGCATAAGAGGTAGTGGCAGGATAGTGCTTGATTTTACCAATTGAATATTTATTATAACCTTGTTCCATAAAATACTGCGGTATGTCCACAGCATCAGGAACAGTACGCTCATAGTCAGCGGCGTTGTTGTGCACCTTCGTCGTCTCGGGACGTAATCCCGTTAGTATAGATGCGCGAGACGGATTACATAGTGGATATTGACAATAAGCACGATTGAAAAGCGTTCCCCGTTCTGCTAACCTATCAATATTTGGGGTGTGCATTTCATCAATGCCGTAACAACCAAGCATTGGACGCAAATCATCTACAATCATGAACAGAACATTGTATCTGTTCTCACTATGTGCCTTTAGACGCGGCAACAAACCGGTTGTAAATGTGGCAGCACCAATTTTCAAACCCGTGTTTAGGAAATTACGGCGAGTCATGGAACGCGAACTTGCGTTTCGCTGTGAATTTTCTTGCATCTGTGGTCTCTTCTATTTCCGTATTAACATCTTTCGAGTAGTGGTGAAATCTCCTGCAATCAGTGTATAGAAATAGACTCCACTGGAGACAGGTTCACCAATTGAATTACGACCATCCCAATGCACTGCACGCGAAGTGGTACGATAACTACCAGCAGCCTGAAATCCCATCCTATACAAGCGAATTAATTCACCATGAACATTGTGGATATGGATACTGGCATCAACGTCTTGTTCTAAGTCATACGGTATCCAGGTTTCAGGATTAAACGGATTTGGAAAATTGGGCAGGAGTCTGGTTTCATTTGGCACAACTGAATTGATCAACATCTCTAAGTTCTTAATAGCTTTGTGATAGATAGGAGAAGCATCCTTGATTTTATGGGCATCATGGATCCATTCTTCAACACGGTCTATGTGTTGATCTGCTATGGAAGTGGTCCTTGGAGCCCCTGTCTGAGAAGATTCTCCTAAATGGGCAGCAACGATGAGCAGATCTATAATATTTACGTTCCCATCTTCATTGACATCAATTTTAGTGTTGTCAGGGGACTCTATCCCAAAACTGTCAGATATGAGTAAAAGGTCTTCAATATCAACAATACCGTCACTGTTTATATCCCAAGGTAATGTGTTAGAGGGCACAATTCGTGTGGGTATATTCTCGGGTAATGCTTCTTGCCAACCCGCCCGTAGTCTTTCACTGAGCAGTTCAACTTGTTCAGCATACGCAGGATCATCCGCCACGTTTACTTCAGAATACGGGTCAGTTCTATAGTCATAAAGTTCTTTATACCTTCCTTCTTGACAGTATCTGAAATCGTGGGTACGGATAGTTCGTTTGTTCTTTCGTTGACTAAAAGCAGCAGTTTTCCATGGGATATCAGGGTCGTCTATTACTGGCATCATGCTCAGTCCTTCCAATTCAGGTAGAATCGGAATTTGACATGCATCACATAAAGTTGGAAATACATCAACAAGTTCTACCAGTGCATCTGTGTTTTTGTCAGACTCCAATTGTCCAGGAATACTTACAATCAAAGGTGAATGTAGTGTCGCTTCATAGACAATGTTTTTTCCCCAGTTCTCATTCTCTCCAAGATTATATCCATGATCACCACAGAAAACTATTACCGTGTTATTTGTCAATCCAAGTATATCAAGCTTATTTAAGACAAGACCTATTTGCGCGTCCACATAGCTTATTGTCGCAGCATAAGCACGAATCAGTTCAAGCATCTTGCTATAGGGTATCGGTTCCCTATCTGATGGTATATCCGCGAAAGGTCGCACTTCATTCCAGAATGGCGGGTTGATATCAATAGGAGTTTCTCTTGATGTAAATGGAATGTTAATGGATGTGTTTTCATATAAATCGAAGTACTTTCTTGGTGCTCGTAAAGGGAGATGCGGTTTATAAAATCCAACCGTCAAAAAGAATTGTTCATTTTTAATTTGATCTAACACTTGAGCAGCCCGTATTGCTGTTTTACCATCTCTAAATTCATCATCCTCAACATCAAAAGCCTCCCATGATAGTGTTGTCTCATCAAATCGTGGCCATAAGGGTCTCCATGATGGGACATTCCATGAATACATATCGTCTTGGAAGCTTGGAATATGAGCAACTTTTCCGATGGATTGTGTATGATAACCGCTATCTTTAAAATGTTGCGGGAGCGTAACGACATCTGGGACTGTTTCACGAAAAAAAGTTCTATTTTCAGATATACGTGTTGTATCAGGTCTTAGTCCCGTCATGACCGTCGTTCGCGAAGGACTACAAAGCGGAAATTGACAATAGGCACTGTTAAAAACCGTGCCTCTTTCAGCTATACTATCAATATTGGGGGTATGCATCTCCGAATGTCCATAGCAACCTAATAGTGGTCGTAAGTCGTCTACCATAAGAAATAAGACATTGTAGGGTGTACTTGACGCAACGTTTAAAGAGGGAAAAAGACTTGTAGTGAATGCTGCTGCACCTGTTTTCAAACTTTTTGAAATGAATTCACGACGACTAAATCTGCGGGATAACGCACCATGAAACTTACTATCTTCCATCTGGCACCTTTCTATTTTGTAATGACCATTTTACGGGTTAAAATAATCTGTCCAGTGTCAAAAGAATAAAAATAGACTCCACTGGAGACCTCTTCACCATACGAATTGCGTCCATCCCAAAAGGCAGCCCGTGAACGAGATCTATATTTTCCAGAACTCTGAAATCCTACGTTGAGATGGCGAATTAATTCACCTTTCAAGTTGTGGATGTAGATATTGACATCAGTACCTTCCCCTAAGTCATACGGTATCCAAGTTTCAGGATTAAACGGATTGGGAAAATTGGGTAAAAGCTTGGTCATTTTTGGAACATAAGAATCTATAAACAACTCTAAATTCTTTATGCCTTTGCGATAAATAGGAGAAGTTTCCTCGATATTATGTGCATCGTTGATCCATTGTTGAACTCGGTCTAAGTGCTGACCTGTTATGGAGATAGACTTTGGCGCACCCGTATGAGAAGATTCGCCTAAATGTGCAGCAACGATGAGTAGATCTATAATATCTACGATGCCGTCTTTGTTTACATCAACTTTAGGATTGTCTATAGTCTTTGAACCAAAACTGTTTGAGATTAATAAAAGATCTTCAATATCAACAACTCCGTTATCGTCAATATCCCAAGGTAGTCTATTTCTAATTAATGAGAGTCTCTGTTCTAATTCAGTTGATGTAGTTTGCCAACCCGATTGTAGCTGTTGATTCAATTGAGTTACGAGTTCGGCATTTTCAGGTAGATTCGCAACATTTATGGTTTCATTAGGATCATTCTGATAATCATAAAGCTCAGTTGCAAGGTCAGCAAATTTCTCGCAATTTTTGTTATATGCCCCCCATTCGCTATATCTGTAGCGATCCGAACGCATCGAATATCCATCCACAGTATCTTCGTTTGTCAGTTTAACACCAGCCAAATCTTCTAATGATCGTCTTCTATACCAGACTTGTCCGGGTCTACGTCTAACTTGACTAAATACTGCTGATTTCCATTGTAGTTCAGGTTCTTCTATTAAAGGCAGCATACTGGAACCTTCAAGTTCTTCGGGGATAGAGAGGTCGCAAGCATCACATAATGTGGGAAAAACATCAACGAGTTCAACCATAGCATCTGTTGTTCCTCCGACATTTCTCTGTTCTGGCATACTGACAATTAGTGGCGTAAGTAACCCGATCTCAAACAGTGTTCCTTTTTCCCACTTAGCATGTTCACCGAGGTGATATCCGTGATCACCCATCAGTACCACTACTGTTTTCTTATTAAGTTCTAACTTTTCCAGTTGATCAAGTATTAGTCCTATCTGTGCATCAACATAACTTGTACATGCTGCATAAGCATGTATGTATTGCAATACCATTTCCTCTGTGTACTTTCTCGGATCTGCTTCAAGTGCGTAAAGAGGGGCATTTATTGGTAGTGAATCAGTCTTCGGCAAAGAAAACTCATTCGTTGAATAAAGATCATAATACTTGCGAGGTGCCCGATAAGGCACATGCGGTTTATCAAATCCAACCCCAAGGAAAAAAGGTCTGTCCTTTAATACAGATAACTCTTTTACAGCCTCCCGAGCCGCTTGCCCGTCCCTGAGTTCATCATCCGTTACATCAAGCATCTTCCATTGTGAAGGCCTTGCCCAATAATCGTGATCCTCATACGGTAATTTCCAGATTCTCTTACTCCAAGAAACTTTATCAGTCCAAGCATACCATCCGTGGGCAATTTTACCGATAGAATGTGTATAATATCCGTTTTCCTTAAAATGTTGCGGAATTGTGACACCTGGTAGCGTATCTGTGCTACTTGATGAATTATCTATAATCCTTGTTGTATTTGGTCGTAACCCTGTCAGGAGTGAAGCACGTGATGGATTGCATAATGGAAAATTGCAGTAAGCTCTATTGAATACCGTCCCCCTCTCTGCTAACCTGTCAATATTAGGTGTATGCATCTCTGAGTGCCCATAACAACCTAACATTGGACGGAGATCGTCAATCATAATAAAGAGAACATTATAGGGTGTGTTAGATGTAGCATTTAGCGAGGGGATAAGACTTGCCGTAAAGGCTGCAGTACCTGCTTTCAAACTTGTAGATAAAAACTCTCTTCGAGTAAAAGAACGTGCTTTTGAAGTAAGTTTGAATTTGTGATGTTGTGTTGCGATGTTAGAGGCTTGCTTCATGCTGATACGGTCCTTTTTTATTCTGGATGTCTATTCGGAAACCTAAATAGAGAAGACTACCTAACTATTATATCCTAATCTTGCCATCGTGTCATTAAAAATTGGGTAAATCTTATGATGTATATCGAATTCGTTTCTGGGTGGAACTGTGTGTAACGTCTGTCGCGCATAATCCAGAAAAGTTCTATCAAGCTGCAAATCACAAAAATCACATAGAGGTG
>CAZURU010000010.1:0-31819 GCA_964623585.1 uncultured bacterium | reverse complement strand
GATTGAAACAGTTAACTTATGTAGAGTTCTGGGACAATCAGATCAGCGATATTTCCCCGCTTTCAAATTTAACACAACTCACAAAATTAGGACTCGGTGAAAACAGAATCTCCGACATTACACCCCTTGTAGGATTGACAAAACTGACAGAAATGGGACTTTGGGATAATCAAATCAGTGACCTTAGTCCACTTTCAAACTTAAAGCAGATGCAGATATTGAACATCAGAAGGAATCAACTGAGGGACCTTACACCACTTTTAAACTTGACTGAGCTAACATATCTATGGCTTAGTGGAAACCAAATCAGCGATCTTACACCGATAGTTGGAGCTACACGGTTAAAAGCACTGCATTTTGACAGAAACCGAATCACTGACATCAGTTTAATTGAAAATTTTCCACGCTTAGCAAGTTTATATGTCAGTGAAAATCCAATTCAGGATATGGAACCGCTTGAAAATTTGCTACAACAGATTCCAGACTTAGAAACAGATATACCGATACAATTGGAACTGAAAATACAACCACCACCTGCAAATAAGTGAACATTGTACAACACCAGATTACCAACAGAATGGTAAAGGAGTTAATTAATGGACCCGATTAAGGAATTTTTGAAACTTGAAACACGCCGCCAATTTTTTGGTAAATGTGCCATGGGACTCGGTGGTGCAGCCCTTGCCTCAATGCTACCGAGTAGTATTGTCCAAGCCCTCGAACAACAAGCAGGAACACGAGTCGGTGGTTTGCCGGAACTACCACATTTCGCACCGAAAGCAAAACGCGCAATCTATCTATTTATGTCTGGGGCACCTTCACAAATGGACATGTTTGACTACAAACCGACTATGGGTGAATGGTTTGATAAAGACCTGCCAGAAACTGTTCGGATGGGACAACGTCTCACGACAATGACTTCAGGACAATCGCGCTTTCCTATTGCACCCTCTATCTTTGAATTCAAAAAGTATGATAATGGGAGCGATGGTGCATGGTTGAGCGAATTGTTGCCGCATACCGCATCGATGGTAAAAGATATTGCCATCGTCAAATCGGTACACACGGAGGCGATTAACCATGACCCCGCCATCACCTTTGTCTGTACTGGTGATGAGACCCCTGGTAAACCGAGTCTCGGTGCCTGGCTCAGTTACGGACTCGGCAGTGAGAACCAAAACCTCCCCGCGTTTATCGTGATGAACGCTACTTGGAGCGGCCCGAAAGGTGCACAAGCACTATATAACCGCCTATGGGGTTCAGGCTTCTTACCATCCGAACATCAAGGTGTCTTGCTCCGTAGTCAAGGTGACCCGGTACTGTTCCTTTCAAATCCGAAAGGCATGAGTGAAAATACGCGAAAACGCATGTTAGACACACTTGTCAAACTCAACGAGGAAATCTATGAAGAGGTCGGTGATCCAGAAACACATGCACGTATCTCACAATATGAGATGGCATTCCGCATGCAGTCCTCTGTTCCCGAACTCACCGATTTAAAACAGGAATCAGACAAAGTTAAGGAGATGTACGGTCCTGAAGTTGATACCCCCGGTACCTTCGCCAATTGCTGTATTCTTGCGCGTCGTATGATGGAGCGTGATGTCCGTCTCGTACAAATCTTCCATCGCGGATGGGACCAGCATGGAGACCTACCCAAGAACATTCGAAATCAGGCGCGCGACATTGATCAACCCGCAACTGCACTTGTTCAAGACCTGAAACAGCGTGGCATGCTTGATGATACGCTCGTTGTGTGGGGTGGGGAATTTGGACGCACTGTTTACTGTCAAGGTGCACTTAAGAAGGATAATTACGGACGCGATCATCATCCCAAGTGTTTCACGATGTGGATGGCAGGAGCAGGAATTAAAGGCGGGATTGTTTATGGTGAAACGGACGATTTCAGTTACAATATTGTCAAAGATCCTGTTTCTGTCAGAGACCTAAACGCAACTATACTCAACCAACTCGGTATTGACCACGAAAGATTGACGTTTAAGTTCCAAGGACTTGACCATCGCTTAACAGGTGTTGAGGAAAAAGCGCGGGTTGTGAATGAGATATTGGTATAATAATATAAATAATCAATTTACATGTGGGTCTATGGCAATGCGGAAAACATCTTGATGGAACGACTGGGCAAAAGCATCGTCAATCTCAGACAATGGGTATATTTTTCCGATGAGTTCTGCAAATGGGTAACGAGTCCGATTCTTCTCTACAAAATCCAAAACCGTTTTTAACACGGTAGGGTGATAATTGTGAACACCTTGCAGCGTAATACACTTCGTAACCAGTTGATGAACATTAAATGGAATGTTCTCCAGTGGGTAAACATAACCGAGCGTCAAACATCTGCCACCGATTGCTAACCAGTTAATCATATCAGGCAGGGCAGACGGTGCGCTACTGACTTCAACTGCAAGGTCAATGCCACGTCCATCCGTTATCTCTTTCAGTATAGTTGTCATATCTTCAGCAGATGTAGTGTCTGCGTTAAGCGTATGTGTTGCCCCAAACTGTTCAGCCATCTGTAAACGAAATGCGTTTTTGTCTACAATAGCAACAGTTTCGTACCCTTCGAAACTTTTACAGACACTTCACATATCTCAAATGGTGTGTCTACACCGTGAAATAGAGCGATCTGTGCAACTTCCTGTCCGTTTTCTTGCATTTAGTATTCCTATCCTAAAGAACTGTGTTAGTTAACATGTGAATGTGTTGGCATTCACATATATTTACTTTTTCATCTATTAACAGAATATCCCGAATTGTGCTACATTTTACTTGCCACGTCAAGCATTATTTTGTATAATTTGTGAACAACATATTAGTACATCTTATGACATTGAACTCTCTATGCACACCCTTCACTTAAACGAGCATTGCCGAAGGAGTTAACTCATGGACCCAATTAAGGAATATCTAAAACTTGAAACCCGCCGCCAATTTTTCGGGAAATGTGCAGTTGGACTTGGTGGTGCTGCACTTTCTTCATTACTGCCGACCTCAATTGTGAAGGCTCTGGATCAACAAGCACCAACAAAGCCTGGCGGTTTACCCAGTTTGCCGCACTTTGCACCAAAGGCAAAACGTGCTATCTACCTTTTTATGTCCGGTGCCCCATCACAGATGGACATGTTCGACTACAAACCGACGATGGGAGAGTGGTTTGACAAAGACCTTCCAGAAACCGTACGGATGGGACAACGGCTCACGACCATGACTTCGGGACAATCACGTTTTCCAATCGCACCCTCCATCTTTGAATTCAAAAAGTACGATAACGGTAATGAAGGGGTATGGTTGAGTGAATTGTTACCGCATACTGCAACGATGGTAAAGGACATCGCCATTGTCAAAAGTCTTCACACCGATGCGATTAATCATGACCCTGCGATTACCTTCGTCTGCACAGGTGATGAAACCCCTGGCAAACCGAGTCTCGGCGCATGGCTCAGTTACGGGTTAGGCACTGAAAACAGAAACCTACCCTCATTTATCGTCATGAACGCAACATGGACAGGTAGAAAATCAGCACAAGCACTCTATAACAGACTATGGGGATCAGGATTCTTACCCTCCGAACATCAAGGTGTGCTACTTCGCAGTCAAGGTGATCCAGTACTTTTCCTTTCAAACCCGAAAGGGATGAGTGAAAAAGCTCGCAAACGGATGCTTGACACGCTTGTCAAACTCAACGAAGAAATTTATGAGGAGGTCGGTGATCCAGAAACGCATGCGCGTATTTCACAATATGAGATGGCATTCCGCATGCAGTCCTCTGTCCCCGAACTCACTGATCTAAATCAAGAATCAGACAAAGTCAAAGAGATGTACGGTCCTGATGTCAACAAACCCGGCACATTTGCAAACTGCTGTATCCTTGCGCGTCGTATGATGGAACGTGATGTCCGTCTTGTTCAGATATTCCATCGTGGTTGGGACCAACACGGGAATCTACCAAACGACATCCGTAATCAGTGTCGTGATATTGACCAACCCGCAACCGCACTCGTTCAAGACCTGAAACAACGTGGTATGCTTGACGATACGCTTGTTGTCTGGGGTGGCGAATTCGGACGTACTGTTTACTGTCAGGGTGCACTCAAGAAGGACAACTATGGACGCGACCATCATCCGAAATGCTTCACAATGTGGATGGCGGGTGGCGGCATAAAAGGTGGGATTGTGTATGGTGAAACAGATGACTTCAGCTACAACGTCATCAAAGACCCTGTCTCTGTCCGAGACCTAAACGCTACCATTCTCAATCAACTCGGTATTGACCACGAACGGTTGACCTATAAATTCCAAGGACTTGACCATAGATTAACCGGAGTCGAAGAAAAAGCGAGGGTCGTCAATGAGATTTTGGTATAACCGAGGTGTTTAGGTGTATGGAGTTGAAATGCAAGTTTACCATGCCACCGATCAAACTCTTGATGCAGATACATTCCTCTCTATTTTGCAGGATGATTATGAAGGCGTCTTTCTGACAAATTGTATAATTGAGGGAGACATCGTCTTTTCAACCGAATCCAGTGAACAATCCGTTGTGGATAAAGAGATTGTTTGCATAGGTAGCACATTTAAAGGCAGCGTCAAATTCGAAAAAACCGATTTTCAGAAAGAGGTCTTTTTCGGTAATTGTGTCTTTCAGGATGCCATCTACTTTCGTAATAATGAGTTCCAAAATTCCTGTGATTTTGGAGAATCGAAATTTGAAGGACCTGCCCTCTTTCGTGGTACAACTTTTTCTGGGAAGGCATGTTTCCGGCAAAGTAGTTTCCTACAAGTCGCCGATTTTAACGAGGCACAATTCCAGGAGAACTGTGTTTTCAGACATGCGATGTTCCAAGACGCTGTGCATTTCAGCAACGCCTTTTTTGGCACAGAATTAGACTGTATGCAAACACGTTTCTCCGAAGCAACACTGTTTAATCATTCAAGATTTTTCGGAAAAATTGACTTCACCTCAGCGAGGTTCGCTGTCGCAGCCTCCTTTCGAAACGTGAGTTTTAATTCAGACACGATATGGCAGTGGTTGCGGAACAAGTTTACACATCAACCAGAGCAACCAACAGAATTCTATTTGGATAACGAAGATATTAATGGCGTTTCAAATCCATTTTTCAAACGTTATGTCTCGGATCAACTCTTCATACGCGCCTTTAAAGAGGTACATCCATTTTGGGCAATAGTCTGGAAATGGAGTTCAGATTATGGTCGTAGTCTGGCACTTTGGGCACTCTGGTCTCTGCTGATTGCCCTCTCGTTCTCATTGGTGTATATGGCAGCACCGGCATGGTTGCCAGAGTGGCTGCGGGAAGTGATGCCACAATTCCATCAAGTGACTGGCGACCAGGCAGATGAACCTTTAACGTTTTGGAAATCCTTTTACTTCAGCATTGTAACTTTTACCACATTAGGATTCGGAGATGTGGTCGCAGATAATACTTCCGCGCGCATCCTTGTTACACTTGAAGTCATTTTCGGATATATTATGCTCGGTGGACTGATCAGTATTTTTGCCAACAAACTTGCCAGTCGGAGTTAAGGTAAACCTACCGAAAAACCTCATCAAGCCGCCAAACAAGATTAAGTGCGTCTGTCCAACCTGTTTTAGCAAATAGATCTAGCAGATTCAACAGATCTTCCATGCACTCATCGTCGTATCTAACTACATGTCGGTAGTCTGCCAGGACAATTTCGACGAGTTGTACAATATCCATAACTGCTATGGAATCGAGAGTATAACCGAACCTTTCACTCGTGCTTACCACACTTTGGGCTAAATGCAAAACACCTTTAGGATCGCATATGAGAAAACTCTTTAAGAGTTGAATGAAATAGTGCGCTGTTGACGCAAACATAAGACCGCTTTCAGGATCCTTTGCAAAATCAATAATCTGGTTCAACAAAAGTTTGACTTCATGGTAGAAGTGACAACGTAGATCGTGGGGAATTTTCTCTACCGCTTTTTTGGATTGATTTCTCTCGTGTGCAAAAATAAAGTAAAGTCGAGTTATAGCTTCATCTATCACACCGTAGGTGTTCTGTAAATTCTGTTCTATTTCGTCGGTCCTATGCTTTTTAAGAGCAACACACAGTTCCTTAATTGCAGTGGAAGTTGCACTGATTATATTGCTAACTAAGATTACAGCACGTTTTAATTCTTTATGGATCGCTTTATTTTGGGGGTCTTTTGGGTTAATATATTCTTCTATAGTTTGGGATATTAAACGGGTTAAAATGTCAGAATAATGGATTGGTTTCTTTAGAAATTTATCATGTATTGTATTTATTGCCAATTGGTTTTTTCCCACTATCGCTAACCCAATTAATAGAAAACTAAATGGGTCATACGATAACGATATTTTTTGTGGAGGCGGTGGATTTTCAAGTAATAGTCCCATAACGGTCGAGATACTATCCTCATTTTCATTGTCATAGCTGGCAACGTGAGACAAAGCAGAATAAAGACATTCTTGAACGATGGCATTTCTTTCAAGTTTAGCCCTATTCTCAATTATATCCCAGAATCTTTCCGGGTTTTTGACATACACATTTTTCAATTGCATTGCTGTTAGCATTCTCACAGATGGCACATCATCATTCGCTAACTTTTCAATTGCCTCTAATACTTCAGTATCAGGTTTGTAATATGCAAGCAATGATAATCCTGTTGCAGCTTCATGTCTTGGAAATGGTGAATAGCCTGGAGAATCAAATTGAGCGTCATATTCTGGGTTTAGCAATGGCAGTTCATGTGCTGCTCCTTCTAAGATGATTTGACGACAAAAAGCAAACGAATCACTGTAAAGGTTGTTAGCAATTTTAGCGAGAATTGATGTACATTCAACTAATTTACGCCAGAG
The DNA here is from genome assembly GCA_964623585.1 of uncultured bacterium. GTDB lineage: Bacteria > Poribacteria > WGA-4E > WGA-4E > WGA-3G > MSPOR6. The sequence goes on along the minus strand of CAZURU010000010.1, from coordinate 24,935 downwards.
AATATTGATTAATTCATTACTTTCGGTTGTATCGTTCGTTATGGCAGTATAAACCTTATGTAATTTAGGTAAAATTAATTTAGTGGCTTCTGAAGTCGGATCATCATTTTTCCACTTATTGATGAATTTTTCAAGAATCTGAGAATATTCTTGTAATTTCTGATTTTCAGGTGTAGTTGTTTCAACGTCTTTTTCTCTGAGCCATTTTTCTTCGGTTACTGTTTCTGATTCAGAGTAAAAACTCACTGGAGGACGATTCTTTGGAACACTGTTTTCACGCTCCATTTTCTTTTTAATTAACTTCGCTTCTTCTGTAGATAACAATTCCTTAGGAATTTGTGCTATGAGACTATCTCTTTGCATTATAAGATAATCATCATTTTCCTGGTCTCTCCCTTCAATGGGGAGTGCTAAGATGCTTTCTTCAATCTGACGAAGTTGTTCAGAGGTAAAATCAGACGCAGCATTTTCTAAGAACAGGCCGAGTTCGTAAGAAGTTTCAAGGCTTAGTAGGAACGGTTTTGCAATACATAATTCAAACAGACGTGGTGCAAAAACCTTGGGAAACTTTGATGCGGTTTTCAATAATCTTTTCCAGAGAAATGCTACCCACACTTGATCGCGGAATATGTCAAGAAACGCATCAAGTGACGCGATAGATTCTTTTGACACCGTTAATTCTTCTATAAAATCAAACAGTTTATCTGCCAGTTCAATCGGTTTATCAGAACGTCGTCTTTGATCCCATATATAACTTTTGTCTTTCACAAAATATGCAGTTTCTCCACGAAAATTGAACGTTCCTATCACATCTTCTAATACCACATCTTCTTTACGGTATCTGATAATATGTTCTTTAAGAATAAAGTGATTCAAACTTTGGATTACTGCTTGTGTTGCAAATTTAGGCTTTTTGTTTAGAAATTTAGGGAAATGCTTTACCAAGCGATATTGACACATGCTAAAATCTTGACTCCGAAAGGTTGTAATAGCAAATACAGGTCCACCTCGTATTGTTTCACCTTCACTGGTGAACTGGTGTGCAAAAACAGTACGATATATTGAGATGGCAAATTCTGGGTCATGATCCCAAATTCTGTCAACATTTTCAGTCAACCATGTCAGAAATTCTATTGGGAAATGATCTTCATTTGTTAATTCAAGTACTTTATTAAGAAGATCACGGGATTCCTCATCATTTGTGTGATATGTTTTAGCAACAAGCGATACTGCCCAACGTCCCCCTAACCGATTATACCAATCGTCGTCACTGGTTTCTTTTTTCTTCCAAACCCACTTAAGTAACCGACGGCCAATCTGTCCACAAACGTTTATGATATCAGTGTTTTCCTTCTCTATAGCTCGGTCAAGAATATCCGAGGCGAGGGTTGCCAAATCCCAAACGAATTCGGTATCTAAGTGTGTTGAAAGGCTGTCGAAGAAATTGACCCAGAGTGAGTCTCGCGAAACTTGCAACATTCGGAGTGCTTGGAGCAGCCGGACTATCGCCTCGTTAACGTCCTCGTCTTTGTCTCGTAATTTCTCTAAAAGCGGCATGAGTTCTTCAATTTCGCGGGCTTCATTTGCAATCACACTTGTCGGAATCAAACGCGCTACAAGACGCAGATGTATAGATTTATTACTCGGAAAAATGTGCCGGAATGTCCTCCAGAAACTTTCAGAGTTATCATAGTACCAAAGACGGGTGAAAAAGTAAGTTAAACTCGGTCTTAGAAAGAGGGCGCGCGCGGGTTCTTTCTCTAAAAAAGCCTCAAATTCTTTGGGATCGTCCTCAATAAGCAAGACACTGATCGCATAGTCAAAAAGGGTGTTATGCGAAAAAGCAATTCGTTGTCCGGTTGATGAAACCTTTGCTAAGATTTCATCACTTAACAGATTATCCCAGGCAGCTTTCTTCGCTGGTTTTTCAAGATCTAGATTCTCATAAATACTGCTCTGTTTAACGCTTAAGGAACGTTCTTTAACCATTTGGTAGGCTATTTGTTCGAGAACAAACTCCCTGTCTTCATCCTTTACTCGTCTCTCCCAAAACTCTTGGAATAATTGGACTTCTGAATGAATTTGACTAAAGTCAGGCTTTTTACCTTGACCCTGAATTATCTTCTCCAATAACCATAGATTGAACGGGTTTGCAAGGATACTCTTAAAGTCAGGAGAACCCTCCATATATACGGATTTTGAGCATCCAATTTGATCTAAACCTTGTAGAATCTCATCCTCAGCAAAAGGTGGAATTGTGAAATGTCGACATAAAATACCTTCAGTCTGATATCCGACATCATCAGGCCTACCAAATAAGTCTAAGAGTTCTCGTGATTTCATAGCATCATAGGTGCGGACAGTGACGACAACATTCCATTTCACGAGTTCTTTGATCGCACGTCGAATCAGGTTTAGAAATCGGTTGCGGGTATCCTCATCTCGAGCCGCATCAAAAGCATCAAACAACAAAATTGCGTTCTTGCCCGAAACAGGCATAGACTTCAATTTTTCAATCAGATCACCTTGGTATGATAACGCTTCTTGTAACGTTTCGTCGGTGCCGTCTCCAAGCCGGTCGATCCGCAAAAGTAGATGTGTTATTCCATCAGATTTTAGGTGTCGTCGGAGTTCTTTCAGGAGATAAGATTTTCCGATCCCTGGGCTGCCGATAACCACGCCATCTCCGATTGAAGCAAAGTCCTGCAAGTCGTTTAAAAGTTGCTTCCGCTCAATTCTCATTGCCAATGTCCTCTTCCATATTCTGATTCACAATTTCTAACCAATCCTTTTCATCAGTTTCATCAGTTGTCGGTTGGTTCTCATTTTCACATACTTTATAAATTTCCTCAATAATCTGCTCTAAACCCTTATGTGGGTCAGAGTCGTCAGACGACTTCTCGTAGAATACAGTAACAACACCGTACTCACGTTTAAGTCTTTGGGCTTCATCTTTTTGGACATCAGCTTTTGAAGTCTCGGTATTTTCATCGGTATTTTTAGAATTTATACTCATAATTGCATAATGAATGGATTCATCCCATCTCCATAAGTCCGCACTGACAGTTTCTAACATCTTATTGAAATAAGGATCATTCATGCTGAAACCTATAAAGACAACCCGACGGGTTGCTAAAACAGACCATAATAACTTCCGATGAAGTGTCCACACAATTTCACTTTGTAGTTCACCAGTTTTTTCATCAAGGCTTAAACCATATTTTTCCTGGTAGTCTTCAATACTCAGAATTATACTATTCACCAGATCAAATTTTCCGTGTAAGTGTGCAATCCGCCTTGTTGTTCTCTTGTCATTATTCATAGACATCACAAATTCATGGATTCTTCCAACAGAATTGTCATCAATAATGAATGAATTATCATAAGCTGTCTTGGGTTCTATCTCACCCAATGCAGCTTCAAGCACAGTATCGTAATTGGTTGTCAAAATTCCTCTGAAGGGTAATGAAACAAGTTTTTTGTGAAAATCCGTAAAAGGAGGCTCTTTTGGACTGAATAGATCCTTTTGAAGCAAACCGTAGTATCTGTCTAAATCCCCACATTTATCACGAATGTGTGTTTTAATGTCTTCAGTATATTCCAAAGGGGATTTTTCACGCTTAAGATTGTCTATCTCAAAACCTTCACCACATTCAATGGCTAAATTCTCCAATTTCTCCAGAAGACCGTCCCAAGTTACATAACCAACACGCGCACTACTCCCAGCTCCAACCATAAGCACTGCTTCACCAGAGGCAACAAGATCAATCAGTTCTCGTTTTCGCTCAAAGTTTTCGTTTCTTTCGTCAGGTGTAAATATTTCTTGATTATTCATTAGAAGACGGGATCTGTTCTTCCGATTCTGCTTTTGTGGCTTGTTCATATTTTATTAAATACTCGGTTTTGCCACCAGACATTTGCAAAGAAATAGAGTACATTTTATATTCATACAGATAGATGAAATTTTTAATCGTCTGCGCGGTGTTTTTCCTTAGTCTGTTTTTCATTATACCGTTTTCTGGTATCTATGAGAGACCAAATAGAAAAACCGATGCCTACTACAGCCAAGAGCGAAGATGTAATGACAATTATTGTGTTCATTGATTTTCCTCAATTAGAATTTACCTTATCTATGATAAAAAGAAACAGATTAAATTTTTAAATATTTTATGTGACTTGCCTTAGTTTTGCGATTCTGCGATATACAGAGTAACTGATGCCAAATGATGTGAGACTTAAAACTATAGCAGCATATTTGATTGCTCCCACATCAATTAACCCTGGATTCGATTGACCTAATAAAGAACAAGCGAATAAAACGCTATAAAATGATATAAAGACGATTGAAATTCCATTATGTGTTGTTTTCCATGACTTTTTTGGATCATTGAAATGTTCTATCTCATTGATGTTAGATATATGGAGAATCAATCCAAACGCCACAAAGTCTGCAGCATTGAAAAAGTCCATAGTTCGATTTTGGGATATAAACCAGATTAATGCTCGTGAAAGAACAGGTATTAGTCCTACGAGAACCGTGTATATAAGCCATTTGATTTTTACGTTTGACATGTTGGATTTGCTAATCTCCGCAACTACCTATGCACCATTATTTTTACGGAAATTCTTCCAACTTGCGCTATCAGAATCAACCGTTTATAATATAATACCATATTCCACAGAGAGAAATCAAGAAATACAGATTACGGCACACGGAGTGTGCCTACTACTGTAACGCAGGCAAACCCGCAACAATATCCACCGTCTCTAAGCTCACAGTAATCACCTGTGCAATCAACCGCACAATATACTGCGGATCATCTGCACGGTTCGGGTCGTTGACGATGCCGCTCCGTTTGTCAGTTTTTACGCAATACTGATTGATGACCCATTCCAATGCGGAACGTGTACCAAGGCGATATTCAAGTGCTTTTGCAGGGATACCGTCAAGTGTGAGAAAATCGTTATAGATGAGGGCGGTTTTGTCTTTGGAAAGCTTCATTTTCTTAACTTTCCAGTTGAGGGGGACATTTGGGTTTTGGATTAACTTGAAGTTATCATATTCAGGTTGGGATTCGTAGTTGACGTGAATGTCTGCTAACCGCGCGCCTGCGTTGGCAAATCCACAAAAATCTGGTGCAAAAGGGATATGCGGTAGATCGCGTTTGAGGTTCGCCTGATACTTTTCACGATACTCTGGATGGTGTAAGATGCCGTAGGTATAGTGGAAGATGTCCCACTTGCTGATGGAGTCGTCTTTGTAGTGTGTACGGAACTGTGCCAATGCATAATCGGTGATGTTCTCTTTTCGGTTTGTGCCGTCTTCGTCGTAAGTGTAAAATGGGAAACATTGGGAACCCCCTTGTGGCAAAGCATCGGAAAGTTTGTTTGTCATTAGTGCAAACATTGGCCATTCTTGTCCAACCTTTATTTGTATTATCTTATTTTCGATTTCAGTTTCTGGTGTAGGGAAAATTCGGTGTAGTTGATAACGCTCTTCATTCCAAAAATTATCAAAGTAGAGGTATTGCGTACAGAAAGGACGATACAACGCAGGACGAAAATGTGACTCTACATAGCTGCTTGACTCTAATCTTTTCAATGATGCCTTAACTTGACGACTCCACTTAATACGCGGGTCATCTGTATCAATGAAATGTTCAATAGGTGTTTTAGGATTGTGCCTCCTTTTCCTGTCAACAGCAGTGTTGTATATCTCAATAAAATTGCGAACCCGTTCCTGCAACTGACCAAGATCAGACGAATAAACTAAATTATCTCTGCTTGTAACGACGCCATAGGAATATAGACTGTAAATCGCTTCTCCTTCGCGTGCAGATCGCTTTGTTTCCTTATTTCCCATCGGAATGAAAGTGTCAAACTCGGCGTGGAGTCCTTCAGTAAGCCAAGTATGTCGTGCATCCGGTTGAATCGGTTGCCATTCAATACCGCCTGCATGTTGACGTTCATTGAGAAAGTCAAATTTCTGTTTTCTGTTCCATAGGTCATCGGTGCGATAGTAAAAGAATCGGGGTGACTCTGATGAATTCTGCTTTTTCTTAACAAATAGGTTGATACTCACACCGACACGAATCCCGAAAACATTGGCATCGGAGACCTTCAATCCCTTCCGGGCATTTCCACCTAAATCCAGAATGTAAATTGCATCGCAATCTTCTGCCAGGTGTTTCCGCATGCCATCAAACGCTATACCGTCAAGAAAACTGTTGTTTGTTACGAAAGCGACAACTCCGTCCTCACCGATCTTGTCCAATCCCCACCGAATTGCTTTGACGTAAGGGTCGTAGAGTTTATTTCGCAGTGTCGCTTTGGAATTCTTTGTATAGGTTTCCGCAACTCGTTTATCCATCGTTTCATATTTACGGTTTTTGTTGTTGTCGTTCTCATTTACCTGTCCCATATTGTAAGGTGGATTGCCGATAACCACAAACATCGGTGTTTGCTTCTGCTTTTCAACGCGCTCCGTATTTTCAGGCGCGAATAAGGTCATTTGCCGTTCCTCTGCTACCTCAAACGTATCCACCAGACAGATGCCCTCAAAAGCGGCGTAGCGGTTCGTGGCAGTGAAAAACTGATGTTCTATGTTCAGGCTGGCGATATAGTATGGCAGGAGCATCACCTCATTGCATTGGAGTTCCGGCGGGTCGGCAGTGTATTTCCGTTCTAACGCAATCGGGTCAAGTTCCTGCATAATGCGGACAATGAAGTTGCCGGTGCCGACAAACGGATCAATGATATGCACACCACTATCGGACATTGAACGTCCGAACTCTGTCTGCAAGATGTGTTCAACGCTTTTCACGATAAAATCCACAATCGGTTGCGGTGTGTAGACAATGCCGTGTGTGTCTGCAACCTTCACAGAGAAACCTTGAAAAAACTGTTCATAAACGGTATTCAAAAATCCCTGTTTCTGTGAGAAGTCGGTAATTGTGAGGGAGGTTTTCTCTATTGCAACGTAAAATGGGTTTAAAGGACGCAGAAATTCGGAGCGGTTGAGGGTGCGTTCGGTCAGCACGTCAATAACATTCTCAATCTCGCGTGCAATGATATTTCGGCGCGTAAAGTCGCGGTTATCAAAGATAGTGGCGAAAATCCTTTCAGTTAGCAGATGTTGGATAAGCATCTCCTCTACTGCTGCGATGGATAGGTTTGGGTTGATAGCGGTTTGGCACTGCTGATGAAATTTGGAGAACGCGTCATGAAAATGTGAATTGTTCTGACGTTCGGTTTCTATTAACGTCGCCAGTTTCTCACCGAGTTTGGGGACAATCTCTCTGAATTCCGCAACGGCTGCATGCCATGCCGATATGTTCTCTTCACGATACGCAAAGAAGGTTTGGAGTACGTGGACAAGGTTTTGCGAATCGGTGATGTCTAAGTCAAGTTGTAGTTGCCCGTTCTGATAGAGCAATGCATGTGTCGGTGATTGCAGCACAATGTTTTTGGAGGGATTGCCTGCCGCGAATTTTTTGTTTGCCTCAATGTATAGGTCGTCTTGTGTATCCTTCGCTTCCCAATACCCGTGCGGTAACCCATAAGCGTCAACGACTTCACCATCAGGGGTGATACGTCTGTTGTCTGCAGTGTGGAGTGTCTTTTCGCAAAGGAGTGTGAAATTGGGTTGTCCGCAATAGTGTTGGAGTAGACTTTGGAATGCAGCGCGGACACTACCCTCATTTTCTGCCCCGAGTCGTGCGTATTCTTCAAGTTCTGCGTAGTATGTTTTGATCGGTTTATGGGTAGTTTTGATGTTGACTTCAGGCATGGTGTCCCCTTAATGTTGCTGATGCTTGGTCCAACGCCAATTATATGTGAAGTGGTCTGTGATTGCAAGCAATAAGTCTCTAATCCAGGACTATTCATGGCGAAGAATAAAAAAAATAGAATTTTCAATTGACATTCAAGTGTGTTGTGATATAATAACGTAAATTTGATAAATAGTTTGGATCTTCAAAACATAGAATGATAGTATAAAGTGTATGTGACAATTATGAAAAAACTAAGAGCAGTTGTAGTCGGTGCAGGATGGTCAGCAGAGGGACATACAAAAGCATTTCAACATTACGGTGTTGAAGTGCTCGCTATCTGTGCACGTAAACCGGATATTGTGCAAAAAGTCGCATCAAATTTAGGTGTAGCGGACGCTTCCTTAGACTGGCGAGAAAGTCTGCTGGAACATAAACCGGACATCGTTGCGGTTACAACCCCAGCCATCTTACGAACAGAGGTGATTGAATTAGCAGTTGAACTCGGTTGTCATATTATCTGTGAAAAACCGTTAGCACTCAGCGCAGAAGCAGCAGGACATATCTATAGCCTTATCAAAGACACAGACTTAAAACACGCATTCGCTGCAACACATCTATACGACCCTACGAACGCCTTTGTGCATGAATTACTGACGCAGCAGAAGGTCATCGGAGATATAACGGCTGTTGACATCGGCTACACCCGCAGAATTCATAATCCACAGTCTTCAGATAGGGTTAAACCGTGGAACTGGATGAGCTCTTTAGCACACGGTGGGGGTGCTTTAAACAACGGACTCACCCATAGACTCGGCATGCTTGAACGTATGACTGGCATGAAAGTTACCGCCGCTGTCGGTGAAGCGAAAATATACCCGCATAAAGCACCTGTTGTACCCGAAATTCGTGACTTTCGGGTGTGGCGCAGAGAGATGATTCCTAAAGAAGAAGCAGCAAAACTTGAATGGAGAGATTGTGATGCTGAATGGGATTATTCGGAGTTTTTCAAACTCGGTAAACCAAATCCCGATACCGGTAATTCTATCCTTGTAACAATGCGAACGCATCCGGGTGTGCCATCTCATAGACCTACAGGCGGCTGGTTTTTCTACGGCATGCAAGGAACACTCGTCGGAAGAGGTGGACATATCCTACATCCTATCACCAAACACATCGGTGAGGAAACCGAAGAACTGTCCGTGCCACAAAATCTAATTGATGATTTTCCCCAAATCGGAGACGAGATACAAAATAAATGGACTGCACTTGTCCGCGATTTTCTCGCAGATATTGAAGGACGACCACACGAGTCGTATCTGGATTTTCATGATGGATGGCGGTATCAGACCGCTATTGATGCTATACGGGAAAGTAAGAGTTTTCTCAGACTTCCACAACGTAATGATAATCCAACAGACCGTCTGAATCGCGGATTGAAGCATTGGGCTCGGAAGAAGGGGTTGACGTAGTGGCTTATAGCAATTTCACCTTAGAAACAGTCCAAAAAGAATTTCAGTTAGAAACCGTTCGGTCCATAGGCGTTTTTTCCGATATGGAACCGATGACCCCGAGTGAAATTCTCACGATAAACTTAGAAAAAAAAGTTCCGGTAGCTGCCGCTATAGGCACAGAGAAGGCACGCTCAGAATTAATCGTAGCCAATGTGCTGTTTGAACTATTAGAGCAATTTGATTATCGTATCAGTTTCTTTTCAGGTATCGATTTCAACGTTGATGTTGAAAAAGGATTAACGGGTGTATCCGATTTTCTTGTAAGTTTGTCACCAGAACAGTTCTATTTACAAGCACCTATCATTATTCTTGTTGAGGCAAAGAAGGAGGATCCGAAGTTCGGACTCGGACAGTGTGTCGCTGAGATGATTGCTGCACAACGTTTTAACGCTGACAAAGGCAATGACATCTTGCGTATCTATGGATCCGCCACTACAGGAACAGAATGGCAATTCCTCAAATTGGAAGAAAAGTGCTTGCACATTGATATGACAATCTACTCAATTGCCCAATGTGACAAAATCCTCGGTATCCTCTCACGAATGGTTGAACAAAGAGCGTGAGGATAGTTGGAGGTGCTATGATATGGCTTATGGCGATTTAAGGGTATTATAGTAAAACATACAATTAATGAGACACTTTTGTAGCACACCCCTGTAGGTTCGGTTTCCTAACCGAACCGAATATAATGTCAAATTAATTCTAAAGTCTACTATAACTAAATGAGGAATGTGCAGAAATAATCAATGTCAATCAAGATAATCCGCAATTTTTGCATCATTCTCATCCTCTTAATCCCAATCCAGTCCATAATTGCACACGATGCTGCTAACACAAACGCACCTACTACAGCAACAGACTACTTCGATTACATCACACTCTTCTCTGATGGCAAAATCACACGTTTCACAGAGATGCCAATTAAGGTCTACATCTCACCAGTCATAAGAGAGAGTCAATACCTGCCAGAGCTCCGATACGCGATGAACAAATGGGCAACCGCAGTAGAAGGACTAATCAGTTTTGAAGAAACCGAGAATTCAGAAAACGCAGACATACGGGTCAGTTCAGGTGAACACAGTCTCATATCATACCTTGATACCCGTCTCGGTACAGCAGAATTAACACGCCACAACGACAGCACACAGACCATTATTTCTAACAATCTTCTTGAACAGGAAGAGCAACCAACAACCGATTCAGACGAACCTGACCAGCATTCTGATGATACAAACAGCGTAGATTTCCGCGTAGAAATTATCCTAATACTTGAAAGTGACGGCACAATCCAAGAGATGTCGGAACAAGAGATTCGCACAGTATGTCTGCACGAGTTTGGACATGCAATCGGCCTATGGGGACATAGTCCACACCACGAAGACATCAACCACACTTTAGCAACCGTACAACACCTATCAGAACGCGACATTAACACGTTAATAAGACTCTACAACACACCTCTAAACACGCCACAACACGATAAAGTGATAACTTTACTGAAGAAAGAACTTGAGGTAAAGACGAAGCATCCCCGTATACACTATCTACTCGGCTCTGTTTACTTTGACAAAGGTGATACGTCATCGGCAATTCAGAGCTTTCAGGAAAGTCTACGACTTGATCCAAATTATCAGATAGCTGCACAAAAACTCCTACAAACATATCAAAAAACAGGCAACCAAACACTTGCAATTGAGCTGCTTAAAAACAAAATTGTAAGACCAGATAAACAGAAAACCCAGCGGGATAATGCCGTATCATACAATCATCTCGGTGTGTTACACTACCGCCAAGGAGAAATAGACGACGCATTACACGCTTTTGAGAAGGCTTTAGAACTATCACCACATCACAAACCTACTAAACGAAATCTATATAGCCTCTATCTTGAAAAGACACTCAAAGCAGTGACGACAAAATCACTTGATCATGCTGCAATCTATACGGAGAAATTATTAGAACTTGAACCTGAAAACGCAATTACTTTTCAACTATTAGGCAAAAGTTACGCGCAAATTGGAGAGATAACAAAAGCAATTGATTGTTTTCAGAAGGCACTAAAGTATGATCCAGATGACAAACCAACGAAACACAACTTAGCACAATCCTACGTCAGTCAAGGTTTAACTTTGAGAAATGAGAAAAAATGGGATTCAGCAATAAAAGCATATCGGCATGCACTAAAACTTGAACCAACTTTGCAAATCGCCGCCGAAAACTTGATAGATGCTGTCTGGCAAAAAGCAAATGCCTATCGCGAGGAAGGAAAAAACGATGAAGCAATCGAAGCATATCTTGAATTGCAAAAACTCGTTCCAAATGAACCTGATATATCCAGTCTACTCGGTGGGTTGTATCTCAAAAAGCAAAACTTTCCAGCTGCAGTATTAGCATTCAATAAAACTTATACTTTAAGTCCTGATAATCCGCAAGCAAAACAAAACCTCATTGCTGTCTATCAACAATATGCACAACACCTAACAAAACTGAATAGGCATAGCAAAGCGATTGAACAACTTAAGAAAGCAGTGGATTTATTTCCAGCAGAACAGAATCTCCGACTGAATTTAGCACATGCATATAAGAACACTCGTGATTACGACCACGCTAAATCAGAGTTAGAGTATATTCTTGAAAACCATCCTGATAATAAACAAGCGAAAACAGCACTCCTGAACATGCAAGTCAGACTTGGAAATACGTTGATGAAGCAAAGAAAATACAAGGAAGCAACTACAGCATTTGAAGCGATACCTGATTCCCAAAAAGACATAAATATCTACAATATGATTGGGTACCTATATTCAGTCCGATCTAAACATATAGAAGCAGTATCCGCTTTTGAATCCACTCTTGGCAAAGATCCAAGCAACGATAACGCCTATCAAAACATACGGGCGATTGAGTCGCAACTTGTAGCAATGCTCTTTGAAGCATCACCACCAGAGGAAACAGCATCAGAAACACAGAAAAATGAAAGCGCTAAAGCAGAAATAGATAATCCAAAAGTAAAGACTATTAAGGCTAAATTGCTTCAAGTCCAATGTTCACTGGCAGTGTGTCTAATCAACCGCAGACAACCCAAAAATGCATTATTGACATTTCAAAAAGCGTTAAATCTAAAACCCGATTCACCAGAACTAAAAAACCGTCTTGTAGAAACAGGAAGAAAACTTGCAAACATATACTACTCACGTAACGATAAAGAAAAGCGCGATAAGATAATACAATGGGTGGAACCTTTAGATAGCAACTTCAAAGAGTCACTTACACAATAATAAGGCGAATTGCAAGAAAAACCAGATAATGTATAACGTTCTATTCAGCTGCAGATGTCCGTTTAACCACAACAAGCGTCAAATCATCATACTGTTCTGCATCTTCAGCAAATTCCTGAACATCTTTCACGATGCGTTGTATCATCTCATCGGCACTATAATCTTTAGGAATTCGTGAAACCGATTTTATAAAGCGTTCAGCACCATACATCTCTTGCTCAGGATTGAGTGCTTCAATCAATCCATCTGTATGTAGGATAAGAACATCTCCTTCACCTAAAGCAAAACTGAAAGATTCATAACTTACTTTTCTCCTACTACCAAGCGGCAGATCGCTACATTCAATTTCAATAACTTCTGTTCCTCTTTTGAGAATAGGGAAAGGTTGTCCACCGTTTGCATATTTAACGTGGCCATCAGATTCATCAAGAATTGCCAGGTTAAGTGCTATAAAGTTGTGTCCATACATACGCGGTACCAATCCAACATTGAGATCATTTAGTATCACATCCGCTTCAGACCGAATACGAGCGACTTCATACAGCATGCCATTTGTGAGTACGGCACTCATTGCACCTCTCAAACCTTTGCCCGCAGCATCCGCTACAGCGACTGCTGTCTGTCCAGTAGCAACAGTCAAATAGTCAAAAAAGTCTCCTCCGACTTGTGTAGCCGGAATAGACACACCCGCAATGTCAAATGTGTCCATCTCTGGTTTTTCAGTCGGCAAAAGTCCTTTCTGTATATTCTGTGCTTCGTTTAACTCAGCACGAATCCGCTGGATTTCAGCCTCTTCTTTTTCACGTATTTCAAACCGTAGTCGTGCAGCCTGTCTTCTGTTGATAATGAGATGAAATAACAAAGAACCTATTACACCAATCACAACCAAATATGGGAGGACACTACGCCAGCGTGTCCAGAGAGGTTGATCAATAGTGAAATTCAAAACTGCAGGTTGTTTCATATAATGCCAATCATCACGGAACGCTTTGACTAATAACGTGTATCTACCTGGTTTTAAACGTTCATAGCGAATTCGTGGAATACTACCAGAAATGTCGTCTTTTTCATGTTGAAACAATTGGACAACACCATCAGCAAATATCGTTTGTATAGTCTCCTTGTTATCCGCAGAGACTGTTGTCCACTGATTGTTATCAATACCGAGTAATCTAAATTTGAATCCAACACCACCTCCAAGTGGATTGATTCCTTCAATACCCACTGTCAGGTGTTTGACCCGTGCTGGTAGTAACTCGTTAAGTCCAGTTATAGTGGGATTACCAGATTCAGAAACGAAAGATCCGGTTGGATGTTTTCCCGCATCAACAGACTTGATACGACAAAACGTGAGGGCACCACGCCTAACACGATATTGTGTGGCACCGCCTTCAGTTCCAAACCATAAATCTTCCTCATCGGATACATAAATGATGGAGACATTGTTATGAATGAGACCTTCCTTAGTCGTAATAGATTCAAACTTTACCCCATCGTATCTCGTAACACCACCACCCCATGTAGCAAACCATAAGTTCCCCCAATTATCTTCCTTAATATCACGCAAATCATCAACCAGAAATCCATCGCCTTTTCTGTAAGTCATAACATCCTTACCATTATATCGGATAGCACCGTTAGACGTTGCTAACCAGAGATCCTTATTAGTTGCAGATAGTGCTTCTCTGACTTCCTTAATCTCAATAGTTAAGTCTTGCTTTAACTCACTCCTGTGATATGTCTTAATAGCATCTTTAAATACAATAGTGACCAATTCTTCTTTATTGAAATCATCACGGATTTCACCATCAGATACTGATGGAATACCAGTAGCCTGTACAACCAACAGCGGAGAACCGTCCTCTTTACAGGATATCTCAAGTGAAGGGGTATCAAGATCAAGACTTTCCCAATGCAATAACTTCTTTCTTTTAGTATCATAAAACCATACTGTAGGGGCAACATCAGGAATACTACTAATTGGAACAACTGACCGGATCGGAAGCAGCTCAACACGAATTTCACCAATCTGATGTCCAACGTTACTCCGAACAAGCGTATACCTTTTCACTTCACCTGTTTCAAAATGACACAACAAACGGTTTTGACTGTCAGTATGCATTGCGGTGATCACATCAACTGATGCTGGAATAGATGTAGTCGTGTCAAAAGAAATCGTTTCGGTATCTCCGTCAGGTAATAGACGGTGCAACCCTTTAGCTCTCGGCAGGAAAAGCCAACCATTAAGGGAGACCCAAGGTTCAGTACCAGAACTCACATGTGTGCCGATAGAAGTTTTTCTGGATTGCTCATTCTGAATGTTTAAAGCAAGCGTCTCAAATGCTTCATTCTTGTAGCGAAAAATCCTATAAAATGTGTACCCATTTTGGTGTTGAATTGGCTTATCTATAAACCAAATGAATCCACCTGCTTCAAATATCTCCATGATCTCAGTAGTTCTAATATATTGCCGACTCTGACTATCATTGCCTTGTGAAAGGACAATATCTTCTAAAGGATACTTATAAAGTTCATCTTCCTTTGCAACATATCGGGCAAGTCCACCAGGGATGCTTAGCCAAAGGGCGTCAGCACTATCAGGATACATCAACCTTACACTGCTGCTCCCCAAGATGGAACGGGTGCCGTATTGAACGATCGCGGGTTGGGGTTGTAACGCTGTCACACCATTGTCATGCCCAAACCATATCGTGCCGTCTATCGCTTCATAGATTGTGAGGATGTTATCGCTCCCAAGTCCATCTTTAACTCTGAAAACTTTATGTGTCATTTCTGATGAATCAATTCGTTGAGTCTCCGATTTAACTTGCCCTGAGGCATCGTTCGCAATATATACACTTTCGTATAGATGTACTCCTGTTTCACTGGAAAACCACAGTTTTCCCCAAGCATCCTCAACTTCAAATGAACCTTGCAAATAGTCATCTTGGTTTGTTTCAAGGCTAAGAGTTCTTAATTCTTGGAGTGTTTTCCCATTCCACCAATGCAATTTCTTGTTATCACTAAACCATATTCTTCCTTGCGAATCATTCTTGACAGAAACTACGCCGTCTGTATTACCATCAGAAGGTTGAAATGTATCACTATATCTATCAGTATCTAATATCTTTTCAAATTGGGTGCCATCATAACGTAGAAGAAGCGAAGGACCGCAGAACCATATATTATCATTTGAATCCTTTGTAATAGAACGAATAGTACGATTTTGGAGAGTACCTGGCAGGTCATTAAGACGTTTGAGTGTCAAATTTTGCATTCCATTAATATCACCTTCAAGACGAATAATGATGATACCAAACTCATCACTCCCACCTATCCATAGCGTATCATCCTGGCTTTGGTAAATCACATTTATGTTTGCATCAATTGAAACGTTTAGGTTCATTTGTAACCCTACCGGATCATCCTGCCTATTCGTAGCAGTATATCTCGTCAGGGAATTGCTCCTACCCACCCAAATATGTCCTAAATTATCAACAGTCATACTGGTAGCATCGGCAACGTATTCAAAATCATGCCCGTTGAATATTACGACAAACCCCATTTCTTTTACCGGATGTTTGTTTAGAACCCATATATGTCCCCACTTATCTTCCACTATTTTTTGAGTCCTATCATTAAGTTCTCGTGTAGTGGCTGCGTATGAAATAATTGTCTTACCATCAAAACGACTTACACCTCCTTGTTCAGAACCAAACCAAAGCATCCCCATACTATCTTGGAAGATAACTGGTACTCTGTGATCTAATAGACCGTCTGCAACGGTATAGGTTTTCATCTGTTGAAAAGATACAGCGTAATCAACGCATACAAAACAAGAAAACAAGAAAAAAATCCAACCCATTATATTCTTATAATTCATAACTACGCCAACTGAAACTTATCAGAACTATCTGAAATCTTATCAACCCCGTGTGAAATGTTTCGGTTAGAAGATAATAACAGACTTAGCCAAGACAGTCAACAACGTAATGCTAAATCTGGCAGAATTACAGTTGGGAGAGGATACTTCAGGAGGAAAGATTTAGGATAAAGTTAGCAAATATCTCAAAATGTTTGGTAGGAAAGAAAGGGGCTTGGGAAATGAGTCAACACCAGTACTGCAATAAAAAAGGTCGGGTGAAAACCCGACCTGAGTGTCCATTTTTTTATAGACTAACGTGTACCACGTTGACCGCCCCCGCCGCGTTGGAAACCTTCGCCTCCGCCACGGAATCTGTTACGTGCTGCTTGTTGAGCGAGCAAACGCTCTTTCGTCAATTCAGTAAGCTTTGCCATATCCTCTTTAGATAGGACATCTTTTAAGCTTTTCTGGAACGCTGTACTCGTAGTAGCAGTAAAAGTCGTCATCTGTTCTCTTGCATTGCGAAAATCACCTGACTCACGTATTTCCTTCATCTTTTTCTGAAATTTTTCGCGGGTTGCCTGATAGACTGGACGCGCTTTCACGAGTGTTTCGTCGTCAACCTTCACGTTAAATGTCAAATCCAACCAAGAATTATCAACTATAGACATCGGATTACCCATCATACCCATAGCTCTATTACCGCGTTCACCTTGACGTTGACCCCGTTCACCTTGCCCGGGTTGAGCATTCCTGTCAGGCCGTTGTGCTGAAGTTGCATGTTCAAAAATCAGAAGACCGACTATTGTAAATAGGGCGATTGTGCTGAGCACCAAAAATTTGCGTTTCATTTCTTTCTCCTTAGTGTAGTGGAACGATAAACCGTGATGACCATACAAGATTTTCGTTCCATTTTAAATAAGAACTAAGATGTAGTTTCTGCATAGAATATCAGTAATTCGAAAATGAATCAATATTCTTAACGATTTCATAAGTTTAGTCAAGTCAACATACAAAAGGTTCGGTTAAATAGATCTAAGAAAAATTACTACACAACTTTGAAATTTGATACGTCTACATATTCCATGCTATAATTGCATAAGGGGAATATAGTATGAATTGGAAAAAAGAACTCAAAAAACTAATCAATGAACCGAAAACGAAACTCAGATTTGATGAACCACTTGCAAAGCATACATACTTCGGTATTGGTGGCGAAACAACTGCTTACTTAGAGATTAGTTCCTTTACAGAATTAGCTGAATTAGCACGTTTTCATCGTGAATGGCATATTCCCATCGTAGTCATAGGACGTGGGTCAAATCTACTGGTAAGTGAGTGCGGTTTCAAGGGTATCAGCATTAGGTTAATCGGTGAACTTGCTGAACTTAAAGTAGATGACAATGTTGTTTCCGTTGGTGCTGGACTGGCACTGCCAAAACTATCAAAACTCATGTCACAAGGTGGGTTAAGTGGGGTTGAATTTGCTTTCGGTATACCAGGTTCTGTCGGTGGCGCATTGATAATGAATGCTGGTGCATGGGGAAGCAACTTCGGTGATGTTGTCACCGATGTAACTGTTATGCATGATACAGGAGAAGTTGAAAAACTAACCCACGATGAAGCAAGGTTTGAATATAGACGCAGTTCACTTGATGCGTATTTCTGTGTTATAGGCGCGACAATTCAACTGAAAAAGGGGGATGTGGACGCAATTACGAAACAGATGCAAGACTTCTTCAAACAGAAAACGGCAACACAACCTTTTGCAGAAGAGAACGCAGGATGTATCTTCAAAAACCCATCTGGTGATTCTGCTGGTCGACTAATTGATATCAGTGGACTGAAAGGATACCGCATCGGAGGAGCAGAAGTTTCCAAAGTTCATGGAAATTTTATTCTGAACGTTGATAACGCCACGGCAAAGGATGTTTTAGATTTAATCGCTTATATCCAAGAAAAGGTGCGCGAGAAAACAGGAATATCACTTCAAACAGAGGTCAAACGGTTGGGTTTTGATGATACAATCATTTAAAATAAATTGTCCATGCTGGTCTTAATCAAAATGCAGATAAAACACCTTTGGCACGTCATTTCGTTTGAAACCTATGGACGAATCACTGTCCCATCCATCCGACGGACTGGTGCCCAACCGCCATTAAGGGGATGTTCGGGAAACGGAAATTTCTCCGCGAGTTCCTCATTGACATCAATACCGAGTCCGGGTGCTTCATTTACCCAAAAACACCCGCCTCTAATTTCTGGACAACCGGGAAATACCTCTTTCGTATTCTCCCCAAAAACGTGTTGCTCCTGAATTCCAAAATTATAACACGCCAGATCAAGTGCAACATTTGCAGCATGTCCAACCGGTGACACATCTCCCGGACCATGCCATGCTGTCCTGACTCCGAAGAATTCACAGAATGCAGCAAGTTTACGGGCAGGACTAATGCCGCCAATCTGCGAAATATGCACACGGATAAAGTCTATGAGCCGATCTTTGATAAGATTGACATATTCATTCGGATTATTAAACAGTTCTCCCATCGCAATAGGAATGCTTGTCTGTTGACGCATCAATTGGAAATAGTCAACATCCTCAGGTGCAAACGGGTCCTCAAGAAAAAAGAGATTATAGTGTTCTAACCCTTTAGCCAGATTAATCGCTTGAATTGGGGGGATACGTTCATGCACGTCATGCAGCAGTTCTACCTCATCTCCTAATTTTGTCCGCAGATGGTCGAAAAGCTTGATGACTGTATTGACATAAGGTGTCGGTTCAAATGCCGGTGAACTTCTTTTTCCACCACCTGCCCCGTAGGTTGTATATCCGGGAATTGCAACTTGCGCTCGTACGTACCGATACCCCTGTTCCATATAGTGACGGATACTGTTTTCTACCTGTTCAAAACTACTGCCACCGGCATGTCCGTATAGCGTAACTGCTTCACGACACTTCCCTCCGAGTAGTTGATAGACAGGCATATTTGCCTTTTTACCCATAATATCCCACAACGCCATATCCACTCCACTTAGCGCGTTATTTAGCACTGGACCATTTCGCCAATAGGAGCTGACAAAACTGGTTTGGAATATATCCTCTATGTTAGTCGGGTCTTTTCCTATCAGAAAAGGTTTTAGGTATGCATCCACTGCGGTTGCGACTGCGAGTGGACGTTGTGTAAATGTAGCACATCCTACCCCGTATAGACCCGGTTCACTCGTTTCAACTTTTACTACGACAAGCCGAATCCCATCAGGTGCAGTCAGAATTGTCTTGACATTAGTGATTTTCAAAGTCGTGCTTCTCCTGTTTTTTTGGATTTTTTCATCCATAATCGGTTCTAAAACGATTGATGTAGTTTATCAGAACCTAAACGCTTTGTCAAACCGAACCTTCAAGCATTTAGACATTTAGGGTGTATCACTTGACTTTAGAGTGCAATTCATGTTATATTAAAGCAGAGGCATTTACTGATGAATAATCAGAAACAAGAACTCGCTGCTGAGGATAAAATCAAGCGTTCGTCAGGGAATAGACATCATGTTACGACGTTTCAGAGAATATCTCCGCAGAGAAGAAGAAATAAAAGCAAAAGCAAAAGATGAAGTTTACAAAGAGGTTGCAGCGTGGGATAGCCGACGGAGGGAAGCCGAAGCTCGGGGTGATAAATTCACAGAACCTCCGCCAACAAAACCACCTGACAATTCACCAGAGAAACAGAATAGTTGAGTTTTCAATTCAAACAAGATATAATTTCATGATACACACAAAAAACATTTTCAATCTGATATATGAAAGGAGTTGGAAGAAAAATGTTTGCTCTTTTTGACCCATGGTACTTTGTTTTCATTGGACCTGGACTTCTGCTATCCTTATATGCGACATGGAAGACAAAAGCCACTTTTTCAAAGTACTCTAAAATCGGTTCGCGAAATAGGATGACAGGTGCTCAAGCGGCAGCACTGATGTTGGAGAGAAATGGAATCCGCGATGTCAAAATTGAACGCACAAGAGGGATGTTAAGTGACCACTACGATCCTCGTAAAAAAGTGTTACGGTTGTCTGACGATGTGTATTCAAGCAATTCCTTGTCAGCCATCGGTGTGGCATGCCACGAAGCAGGACATGCTATGCAGGACTCACACGGATATGCGATGCTAAGTTTACGTAGTGCGCTTGTTCCAGCAACCAATTTCAGTTCTATATTTTCCTATATTGTGATAATAGCTGGATTCGTGCTCATGGCGAAGTCATTAATATGGGTAGGCGTAATTCTATTCTCAGTCGGTGTCGTATTTTCTCTCGTAACGCTACCTGTCGAATGGGATGCAAGTCGCCGTGCTAAAATCGCAATGGATGAGGTAGGCATGCTTTCACCCGAAGAGAATCGTCATGCAAGTAAAGTGTTAAACGCGGCTTTCCTCACCTATCTTGCAGCAGCGATTACAAGTCTATTGACACTGCTTTATTATCTTTTCCGATTGGGACTTTTAGGTGGTGATGAGTGATTGTGGTGTAAGCGCAGGGTGGTGTATGCGCGGGGTGAATGGCGCGGTACACAGCCGCGCCGACAGGAGGAAGAAGTAGTTCAATCTTTGCTTTCAATATCAACACCGGGCCACTGATCGTCGCGTTCAGTAATGTCAACGACGATCCCATCCGGGTCTTCAACTTTGAAGGCTTCTGAAGGCAATTCATCAGAATTCGGGTCGTAGGGTTTGGTGCCATCTAACCCTTCCCACGTAATTTCAAAACCGAGATCTTCACACCGTTGTGCAGCTTCTCGTAAATCAGGGACACGAACACCGATATGGAGATAGTCTAACATGCCACCGACATGCTTAGGACGTTCAGGACCGTTGTGTTGAAATACCCGAAAATTGTGATATCCATCAGTTAGATCGTAGCATCCGTTCTTCGTTGAAGCGACCCGTAAACCTAATCCATCACGCCAGAAACGGATACTCTCTTCAAGGTCTGTTGTGCGGACACCGATATGTACAAGTGTTGTTGACATAAATAAGTTCCTTTTGTTGCGGCACAGAGTGTGTGCCTACTGCTTTATACCCAATAAGAGGGTTCACGGTCTTCGGCTCGATGTTCATAGAGGAGTTTGACATCATCTGGGAATGCATCAAATATTTCACCCGGAATCGTCGCCGTATTGACACCAAAGAGTTCTAAATTTAGCCACCAGGGTGCATATCTAACGACAACTGCGGTTCTGCGAGTATCGCTGGGATTCTCAGCATTTGAATGCCAAATGCGACTGTCCATAATTAACACACTACCAGCACTACCAACAGCTTGCATTTCACCCGAAATTGGGTTGCGGTCTCCAATGCCATCCTCTTTGCCTCTTGGATTTCTAAGGTCAACATGCGATTTCGGGACAATCCAAGTGCCACCGTTTTCTGCTGTAAAATCGGTAAGCATCCAGAGTGTAGTAATCCCGATGACAGCTCGGGGAAAAGGTTGTGTAATATGCCATTTCTGGTTTAAGTCGTAAGGAAAATCAGAGTGATATGCTCTGACTAATTTGTAATGCGGAGGACGAATCTTATATTCCGTTTGTGAAATACGCACTTGCGGTCCCAAACGTTGGCGAATAACATCCAGAAGACGTTCATTAGCAAGATGTTCGGCAAACTTCGGCATGAAACTAATAACATTACGTGCCCATCTACCGTTCTCTTTGCTAAATTCACCATAATCGGATTCAGAGGTCTCAACCTCTTCACGGACTGTATCAATAACATCGGTAGGGATAACAGCCTCAAGCACACACCAACCCTCTACACGGAGCTGCTTCACATAAGATTTAAGGGATTCTGATGACATTTAGTTCTCCTTTGATATATCAAATTAGAAGGATTGTAAGTTTATCTTGAAAACATAAGACAGTTAACCACGTTTCTTGTTATGACGAATTGCTGCTTTAATAAGCGGCGAAAGCCGCATAATTTTACCTAAAGAACCGGATATACCGATCTCACGGGTCGTGATAGCACCCATAACATTGAGTTCGCCTGTCCAGAATTTGTGTGCTACATCCCCCGTCATAGTGAGTTCAACATCGGGAGTCGTATCATCACTGACATTGTGAGAAATTGTGTATGTACCATCTGAAATAGTTAATGTCATCACACAATCAGGCATGGTATGATTAAATCTAACACATAATTTTAATGATGCAAGTGCTTCTTGTACTTCAGGTAAAGCAGCAAGTTCTTCAAACAGTTCACTAATGTAAGAATAGAGTTGTTCTGATGTTTCAAAAATAACCATAATTTGAGTATAGCATACCTTAAAAACATAAGGAAGGCAAATTAAAATGAACCAGAGACTTTTTAAAGGTGTTGTTGACATTGATGAGAGTGATATGAACTCTAACGATATAGAACAGATGTCTAAACTTGTAGCCACTTATTACGGTCAAGAGAATCTCAGATATAGTCTACATAATGGACATCATATAGATATTATCCAGAAGAATTCTCATATTTCAGAAATATTTTTCAACGACGATTCAAGGTTTTTTGAACCGCCGTCCATACCACGGACAGATCTGTTAAAAAAAACAAAAGAGATCTTGGATCGATATTTTGATGGTGAGCCTGTTGATTTTAGAGAAATCTCGGTTAAAACAGAGGATGGCACAGACTTTCAGAAGATGGTGTGGGATACTATTCATCAAATTCCTCACGGTGAGGTGCGCAGCTACCAATGGATCGCAAAACATATTGGAAGATCGAAAGCTGTGCGTGCTGTCGGAAATGCTACTGGAAATAATCCAATTACAATTGTTATTCCGTGCCATCGGGTAATAGGTAGCAACGGGAGATTAGGGGGTTATGGGGGTGGACTTGAACTAAAACAACAATTGCTATCACTTGAAGGTTACCCGGTCAAGGAATTAAAATCAAAGCGAAAGGTTTCTTCCCAATGAATTATAAAACAGCGAATAACAAAAAATTTATGGGTAAATCAACTGAGGCAATTCATGCTGGGGAAACGGTGTTAGAACAAACAGCTGACACACAGGACAGTTCCTCTGGAAAAACCGGAATTCCGTTATTACCACCGATTTATCAGAACAGCACTTTTAGCTTCCAAACGACAGAAGAGTGTGCATCAGCGTTTATAGACGAAGATAGTGGATATGTCTACACTCGGTGGGGTAATCCTACACAGGAAGCATTAGAACTAAAGCTCGCTGCACTTGAAACAGGAGAAGCAGCCTTAGCAACCGCCTCTGGCATGGGAGCAATTAGCACGGCATTATTGACCGCTCTAATTGATGGTGGACATGTCGTCGCAATGGACAACCTTTATTCAGCAACATATAATCTCCTGAGCGTCGAACTGAGTAGAATGGGAGTTGAAACCACTTATGTAGATGCCACTGATATCAACCACGTCGCAGATGCAATACGTCCTGACACAAAAGTGCTTTATCTTGAAAGTCCTACCAATCCATTATTGAAGTTAATTGATCTTTCAGCCTGTGCTGACATAGCGAAATCGAATAGCATAACGTCGATCATTGACAATACGTTTGCCACGCCTTGCAGTCAACAACCAATTTCTCTCGGTATAGATGTTGTCCTCCACAGTATGACGAAATACTTGAGTGGAAACGGTTCAGTTATCGCTGGTGCAATTGTGGGAAGAAAAGAATTCATTGAACGTGCACATAAAGTTACTTTAAGAAACTTCGGGGCAGTCATAAGTCCATTCAACGCGTGGTTAACTCTGCTCGGAATACCCACATTGCCTCTAAGGTTTACACGTCACTGTGAGAACGCCTTAGAGATCGCTTCCTTTCTTGAAACACATCCGGCAGTTGCGTGTGTGCGTTATCCCGGTTTGGTCAGTCACCCGCAACATAACCTCGCCAAACGTCAAATGCATGGATATGGCGGGATGATAACAATAGAACTCAAAGGAGGTAGTGCAGCTGGTGAACAATTGGTAAATCATCTTCAATTATGCACGCTTGCAGTAAGTTTAGGTGACGTGCGGACATTAGTTTGTCATCCCGCATCAACGACCCATTCACATGTCCCGAAGAGTGTCAGACAGAAGACCGGTATAACAGATGGTTTGGTCAGGTTTTCAATAGGTTTAGAGGACAAAGAAGATATTATCGCAGACCTACAACAGGCGTTAGATAAACTTCCCCTATAATAATTGTGGTAAGGCATCTGAATTACCACACAAAAAGGATTTCAACAGATGATTAACATTTCACACGTCACAAAAGAATATGGAGACAAGAAAGCTGTTGACGACATAAGTTTTGAAGTCGCAAAAGGTGAAATAGTCGGCTACCTTGGACCCAACGGTGCAGGTAAAAGCACTACCTTAAAGATGTTGGTTGGCTTACTAAAACCAACATCAGGTAAAATCTCTGTTGCTGACTATGATGCTGAAACTGAACTGCAAGAATTGACATACTCACCGAGCTAAAGCTCTGGTGATTCTTAGGTTTTATATTGG
>CAZURU010000009.1:0-31927 GCA_964623585.1 uncultured bacterium | reverse complement strand
CCTCAACCCAACCTACGGAAGAATGGAATATAAATAATTAAAATTGGTATTATACTCAACATAGGAGATAGAGGTGAAATTTTCAAGAATACTTATCATTTTAGGAATCTGTTGCATTACGGGTTTACTGATCGTATTTGGCATGCATCTACAAGCACAAGATAGGGGTAGAGGTGGAAGGGCTGCATCGAATACAAACGAGCGACAAGCAGTAGCAGAACGTATGGAACAGTTTCGTAATCGTCAAGGGGGTAATAATAGAGGTGAACAAGGACGGTCTGAACGAAATGTTAATTGGGGTAATCGGGACCGTTCTGAAGGGAGTTCTTCCAGTAACAATGAAGACTATTATAGTGTTATCGTTAACAACAATATCTTCCGTCCACTCGGTTGGAGACCACAGAAGAGAGAACCGGAATACGGCTTTATCGGCACACGTGTTGCCGAGGACGCTTCTAAATCGGTGGGATACGTTGAGGAGAGACGATCAAACAGGACTCATACTGTAGGAATTGGTGATAAAATTGGGGATGCTGTTGTTACAGATATAAGAGATAAAGAAATTTTATTGGACAAAGATGGCGAGAAAATTACGCTCAGAAGAGGAAATAATGTGTTCCTCAAAATAGGTGGTTCCCGCCGTGGTGGTGAATCCAGAGGAAATGACAATAATAGAGACAATGATGAGGAAAGACGTGCTTCTAACAGAGATGATGATGAGAGAAGGGAAAGAGAAGCTGCTGAACGACGTAGACGAGAATGGTCTGAGAGAGCACAAGAGATGCGCAGAAGGTTTGAAAGTGCATCCAGAGGAGACCGTGAACGGATGATGCGTGAATTCCGAGAACGCGGCGGATTTAGAGGTCGACGTGGAGGGCGTTAGTGTTGAAGTATTCAAAAACCTTCATTTTTTCTGTAGGAATCGTTTGTATTGTCGCTTTTCTTTTTGTTTTTGGGATGGACCTTCAGTGGGGAAAATCCTCTAAATCTAAAAGGGATAGGGAAAACACTGATGTTCATGTAAACACATCAGAAGCATATAAGAAACAGTCTAAGGGTGAGTATCAATCCGTGAAACAGGTTTCTAATTTGGAATCAAAGAGACTATCCAAGACTGCAAGATCATACAAACCTTTAGCTCACGATCCTTCGGAGTATTATCAGATAATAGTTGATAATAATCTATTTCGTCCTCTTGGTTGGAAACCCCCTAATAAAGAACCGGAATATACGTTGATCGGTACCTCTTTTGACCCGACAGGAGATAGTTCGGAAGCGTTTGTGTTAGAAAATCGTTCAAATCAATTTCATATCGTCAGTGTTGGTGATAAAATCGGTGATGCAATAGTTAAAGAAATTGCCGAGCGAGAGGTGTCGTTATACACAGATGGTGAGCTCATCACACTCAATAATCGTCGTGTAGGATTTCTGGGAGGTAAAGGCGAGGTACAGAAGCGTTCCTCTAATCGAAACGAAGGAAACAATCAGAATGTCCGGAATACACGCAGAGGTACTCGTTCTAAAACTGCTAATATGAACAACGCGAATAGGAAAGAAATGGAGAGAATAATAAAGGAAAATGAGAAGAAATTCAGAGCAGTGGTGAAAGAAGCAGCAAACGCGCAGAAGAAGTATGAGAAAGCAAAGGTAAAGATGGACAAAGCAACAGTAGAATTTGAAGGTAAGAAGATTCGGAAGGTTGATCTTGAACTAAAGATGAAAGGTAAATAAACGGGAACGAAGGTCGTTAGTATACAAGAGAAACCCCACAAGAGTCTATGAAGGTTCTTGTGGGGTTTTTATGTTGTCATAAGAACGGCACACGGAGAGTGCCTACTACTATCAAGCTTATGCTACGTTTTTGACATTTTCAGGCATGTTTTCAAGTCGAGATAACCAATAACCTACGTCGTAAGACTCATCACCGATGAGGAATCGCCATAGTTTAATTCGGTTGACGATTTCAAGGCGCACATCGTTTCCGTACCACCGATGATTTCGGCTTAAGATGCCGCGGATACCGGCAGTGTTGATGTCATCTGTGTTCCAGAGTTTGAGTTGTCGGACTGTTGGGTTAAGTCGTAACTTAAACATGTAGCGTGTATCTTCGGTTAGGTTAGGTTGTGCACAGTGCCATATTCCGTGATGAACAACGACGAGTGTGCCGGCATTGCAAACGATTGCATGTTGACTAAGGAAGTTCTGATATCGTGCGACGTCAGTTTCACAGACGCGTCTGAAATGACTACCGGGTAAGATCATCGTTCCTCCCATTTCCCGCGGTGTATCGTGTGAGAAATAGAAGAACTGAATGTCAAAGTGCATTCGCAGGTCGATGATTGCATCTGCATGCCAAATTTGTCCATGTTCACTCTGTGGTCGGACGATGTGAACAGCGTGATGGTCATATAGTGGATTTTCACCGACGAGGCTTTGAATAATACCTTGAACTTTTGGTAGGTTAAAGACGTCGCCGACTGCGGATCCTTCACCCCATACGTCGTTTAGAACGGTTCCCCCGCCGCCTCGTGTAGGTACACCTGATGCCATTTCTTCGTGTGCTGCTTTGTTTAGTTCATCAGGTATAAAATCATCAAAGCGTAGATAACCGTCTGCGACGAAACTCGCCATCTGCTCTGTTGTGAGTAGATGTTGTTTATCAACCATTAGATTTCCTCCATTTTTTCTAAGATATATTCAAATCTTAGATATGATGTATGATACTCCATACCTGGATATGCGGGAAATTGTTGTGGGAATTGAATTACTCGCCATCCATCCTGCATTGCTTCAACAACTGAGCTATAGGGTGGAGCATCGCTATCTCCGGTCGTATAACGTGTTTTTCCAGTACCATCGTACATTGCCCAGGCAACGACGTGGCTGTTGAGGTCTGGTGTGTGTAAATGTAAGACGAGAAGCTGCTGTCTTAATTCAGCCATTGTATGTGAACCTTCTTTTTCTCATAACAGATATGAAGTCTGCTATAGTATAGGCACTTGTTATTGATTGTTATCTCAAATTATACAAGTGCCTATTTATAAATTGCATATACAATTAGAGACGAAATGTCTCTGAAAAAGATTACTTATAGAACTGTCTATTGTTTAGAACTGTCTATTAGATGATTGTATCAGGTAGAATAGTAGCATCCTTTGGAACGATTACTATCCCATCACGTATATAATAGTTGTCAGCATCAAAATTGTCAAGGTTTTTTGTGTTAGCGATAACAGCATTATCTCCAATTCTTGCATTTTTGTCAATAATTGCGTTTTGAATCAAGCATTTCTCACCAATTCCGACGTTAGGGATTCCTGCCTTGGCATTTTCTGATTGTAATGCCTCTGACTCATAGAAATCTGCCCCCATAAGTACAGATTGGTAAACGCGACTGCCGTTAGATATGATACTTCGTATACCGACAATGGTCCTATCTAATTCTGAATCGTCAATGATAGAACCTTCTGCAAGAATAGAGGAACGGATGCTGCTGCTATTTACTTTGGTGCTTGGTAAATGCCTGCGGTTTGTATATATAGGTGCTTGTTCGTCATAGAAGTTAAATTCAGGCGAGACATCCGTTAATGCGATATTTGCTGAATAAAAGGATCGTATTGTTCCGATATCTTCCCAATACCCATCAAAAAAGTATGCGGAGACTGTCCGTTTCGCTATACTCTTCGGAATAATGTCTCTGCCAAAGTCTACATTTGTATCGTCTTTGAGGACGTCTTGTATGACATTGCGGTTGAAGATATATATTCCCATTGAGGCGATATATTCTCTCCCTTTCGGGTCGATGCCGCGTGCGGTAAAGACGTCAGGTTCTACGCGCAACTTCTGCAATGCCTCTTCGGTTTGTGGTTTTTCGACAAAATCTGTGATACGTCCCTTTGCGTCAGTTTGTAGGATACCGAGCCCGCTGGTGACATTCTTTGAGATGGGTATTACAGAAACCGTTATATCCGCTTGTGTTTCTGTATGGACAGCCAACATCTTGCGATAATCCATGCGATATAGATGGTCACCTGCAAGTATTAGGATATATTCATCTGGAAAGCGGGGATTTAGGATATAGGGTTGATTGTGTTTGACTGCATCTGCGGTGCCTTGATACCATTCATCTCCCATGAGTGTTTGTTGTGCGGCCAATATTTGCACGAATCCGCGTCGGTATGAATCAAAACGGTATGCTTGTGCAATGTGTCTATTTAAGGAGACGGAATTGAATTGCGTGAGAACAAAGATACGGTCTAATCCTGAATGAAGACAGTTACTAATCGGTATGTCAACTAACCTAAATTTTCCTGCGATGGGTACACTCGGTTTGGCGCGATCGCGTGTTAAGGGAAATAGCCGTGTCCCACGACCGCCGCCTAAAATAACTGCAATAACGTTCTCTGTATTCATATAGTTCTCCTGACGTACTATAACGTGAGTTTGATAATTAAATGCAATATGCGTTGTAGGTTGGGTTGAGGCACGCCAATAAAATATTAACTGGCAACATGTATTGCTCTATAATGGGTCAAAATGTTGGGTTTCGTTCCTCAACCCAACCTACGTAAGATATTTGTTCTGATTTTTCAAACTCAAGTTACTATAAACTCCCTTTAGTAGATAACACACCTGTAATTTGATCGTCAAGACGGGTTGCAATATCTAATGCTTTTGCGACTGCTTTAAAAATCGCTTCAATAATATGATGTTGATTAGTGCCATAAGGTACATTGATGTGCAATGTTGTTCCGCTGTGGTTGACGAAACCGTGGAAGAATTCCTCTGCAAGTTCAGTATCAAACGCTCCGATTTTTCCTACCATAATTGGTGCTTCATAGCGAAGAAAAGGACGTCCGCAGATATCCAGATCAACCTTGGCAAGTGCTTCATACATGGGTACAGTGAAACTCCCGAAACGTAGCATACCGATTTTGTCGCCTACTGCGTCATGGAATGCTTTCCCAAGGCAGATGCCGACATCTTCAGTCGTGTGGTGTGCATCAACATGGAGATCACCCTTTGCTTGTATATCCAGATCAAAAAACCCGTGTTTTGCAAAGAGTTCTAACATGTGGTCAAGAAATCCGACTCCAGTGTTGACCTTTGAAGTGCCATCTCCGTCAAGGTTTAGACTGATCTGGATTTGTGTTTCCTTGGTTTCGCGTGAGATGTCTGCTTTTCTTTCCATAATATGTAAATATGTTATTAGAATAGTCTGTTAATCTGTTTTAATTATACACGTAAAAATCGCTGTAGGCAACGTTAAAAGGGAATCACACCCATGTAACAAGGCCGAGTTCATAGCTGGATTGTAAATCCTCATGAAATGGTAGTACACGCAAGGTGTATCCGTGCAGTCCTGTATTGCTCAACGTGAGTGTCCCTTCAAACAGATATTTTCCACTGCCGAGGTCTTCTTGATACGTCATCTGTGTTGTATTTCCGTTTATGATTTCACCTGCTGCATCTAATAAACCGTGGTATATTTGGACAGAAAGTTCTGTTGGGAACAGTGTGTTTGTGTGAACGACTGCCTGAATTGTAGTTGTCTCACCTACAGAAAGAGCTGTGCCACTTCTTGGATTTTTATTTTTTTGTTCATTAACAGTCCGTTCCTCAATTCTCAGATTTCCCCAATGTTTACGGATGTTTGCTTTCCAGTTTGCGAGAGCGATTCCTTTGCGTGCGTTATTCTCATTTAGTTTCTGCCATCTTCTGTGTGCGGGAAAGTAGAGACGTTCTGCATATTCAGCGACCATTCGTTTTGTATTGAACACAGGCGCAAGGTTCTGCATGGCTGTTTTCATTCTTGTAACCCATCCGTAGGGTATCCCATCTACCGGATGTCGATCATAAAACAGGGGTACAATCTCCTTTTCAAGCAGTTCGTAAATAGCCGTTGCATGTGCTTTATCAACGGATTTAGGGTCATCCGGTTCAGGCGTGGTTTCAATTGTCCATCCGCCGTCGAGGTGTTGCGCTTCTGCCCACCAGCCATCAGCCATGCTGAGGTTAAGAGCACCGTTTGCTGCCGCCTTCATCCCACTTGTACCGCTTGCTTCATTTGGGGGTAGCGGTGTATTGAGCCATACATCAACACCTTCTACGAGGTAGCGTCCGACACAGATATCGTAGTTTTCGATGAAAAGGATTTTGTGTTGGAATCGAGGTTCAGCGGCGATACGATTAATTCTCTGTATCAAGACCTTTCCCTCATGGTCATGGGGGTGTGCTTTGCCTGCGAAGATAAGTTGGACAGGTCTATCTGGATTGTTAAGGATTTGTGCAAGTCTGTCAAGGTCATTAAAGAGTAATGTTGCGCGTTTGTATGTAGCAAAGCGGCGAGCAAAACCGATTGTTAACGCTTCAGGGTTTAGTATCTTGTGCGGTGTACTATCCGCAGCAGGTGTATCCTGAATTATAGGACTTTGGTCCGATTGCTTAAGTCGAATCTGTCTGTGTCGATTGAGTGCAAAAGCGATTAGGCGTTCGCGTCTACGTTCGTGTGTCCGCCACAACTCAGTGTCTGGTATATGTGAAATCTGTGTCCAGACGTCTTGGTTCGTGAGATCAACAATCCATTTTGGACCGAGATACCTGTCAAATAGATTCTGCATATCTTCAGAAACCCACGAACGCGTATGGATACCATTCGTTATCGCTTGAATGGGAACTTCATGTGTCGGCAAGTTGTGCCATAGGCTTTTCCACATTTCGCGTGAAACACGCCCGTGTAATTGACTGACACCGTTTGACATTGTTGCTAATCTCAATGCAACCAACGCTGGACTGAATTCACTGCTACTGTCTGTTGGCTTTTTCCGACCGATACTGAGGAACTTTTCTTCAGATATTCCGAGTGTGTTATAGTATCTATTGAAATAGTGTTTTACCAATTCGGGTGGAAACCAATCAATTCCTGCGGGGACGGGTGTGTGTGTTGTAAAGATATTTCCTGCGGCAGTTACTTCACATGCTTCATCGAAGCCGATACCTGTTTTTTCTATCAGGTGTCTTATACGTTCCAGAGCTAAGAACGCTGCGTGTCCTTCATTCATGTGGCAGACTGTAGGATGTATACCGAGTTTGGTTAAAGTCCGGTATCCACCGATACCGAGTAGTATCTCTTGTTTGATTCGCATGCGTTTATCGCCGCCATAGAGATAGTCTGTTATTTCTCGTAGTTCAGCGTTTTCATTCTCCGGGATATTAGTATCTAATAGATACAGTGGTAATTTTCCAACCTGTGCCCGCCAAATTTTCGCGAATGCTTTACCTTCGGGATAGTCAACATCAATTAGAAGTTGATTTCCTTCAGCGTCCTGTTCGGGTGAAATGGGCATATTGTAAAAGTCATTCGTTGGGTAATCTGCCATCTGCCATCCATCTGAATTTAATGTCTGCTTAAAATAACCGTGCTGATAAAGCAGACCAACACCAACAAAAGGGAGTCCTAAATAACTGGTCGATTTCAGATGGTCCCCTGCTAGCACGCCTAAACCGCCGGAATAGAGCGGCATACATTCAGTCAAGCCGAATTCCATAGAAAAATATGCGATTTTGAGGTTATCAAGTGATTTGTTGTCTGAGTAGTTTTCGAACCATGAAGGTGAAGTCAGGTAAGATTTGAACTTTTTGTGGATTACATTTAGGTGCGCCAAGAAGACATTGTTGTTTGCAGCAGTTTCCAATTTTTCCTGTGAAATCTGCCCAAGCATGGCAATCGGGTTATGATAGGTCTGTTCCCAAAGTTCTGAGTCGAGGTGTCGAAATAGGCTTAACGCTTCGTTATTCCATGTCCACCATAAGTTTAGTGCCAATTCTCTGAGTGGTTCAAGGTTTTCTGGTAAGGTTGGCACAACTGATATTTGGCGAAGAGGCTTCATTATGCAGCATGCTCCTCAATAGCAGATGTGGATGCGGTATTCAGCATAAAATAGGTTGCTCGGTTTCTCTTTTCAGTCGTTAATTTTCCTTCGCGTGCTAACCAGCCGATACCGAGCAGTACCATGCGTTCAGTTTTCTTGAGTTCCTGTATCAATTTATTGGCTGAAGCCTCATCATGTTCTTCAAGATAGTTCCATATTTCACCTGCAGTTGTACCGATTTCTTCAAGCATATTGTTCCTCCGATATGATGTAATGTGATTTTTGAGGTGTCTTATATGATAGAATTATACTTTGAAATTTGGGGTGTGTCAAGGATAAAAGTAGGATGGCGTGCGTAAAGTTATTGTTATACCATTTCTATTAATTTGTTTTTCATTACCAACTGTTTAGATCTATGTCCTGTGGGTGTGTAATCTTCAAAAAAGCGAGTCAAAATCTGAAAACTAATACCTGAAAACTGTAAACTGCAATTCGCTTGACAACATATACCATAAATAGTATACTTAATTTCAGAAACAATAGACGGTACAATCTGAAAGGATAGAGGAAAAAACATTCCTCCATAACATAAGCATGGAACTTGGCCTTACAAACAAAGTAGCAGTAGTCGGCGCATCAAGTAAAGGATTAGGGAAAGCAATAGCACTCGGTTTAGTTGACGAAGGTGCAAGAGTCACTATCTGTGCAAGAGACAACGAAGTGTTAGAACAGACCGCTGACGAAATTCGGGGGAAAACAGAAAACGATGTGTTGGCTATTCCAACTGATGTTAGCCAACCAGATCAGGTTGAAGCACTGATAGACAGAACAATTTCGCATTTTGATGGGATTGACATTTTAGTAAATAACGCAGGTGGACCAAGAGCAGGAAGATTCAATGATCTGTCAGCAGAAGACTATCACGACGCTGTGAATCTGAATTTGATGAGTACAATCAACATGAGTAGGGCAGTTGTTCCATGGATGCGGAGACGAGGCGGCGGACGGATTATCAATCTTACATCCGTTTCTGTCAAACAGCCCGTAGATGGATTGATGCTTTCCAATATGGCACGAACCGGGGTCATCGGATTCGCAAAAACGCTCGCAACCGAACTTGCACCCGACAAAATATTGGTCAATAACGTCTGCCCAGGGATTATTTTCACTGACAGAATTAAACAGTTGGCATCTGTAAGAGCAGAGGAGTCAGGTATAACCTATGATCAAGCACTTGAGAATATGACTGCCAATATTCCACTCGGGAGAATTGGAGATCCTGAAGAATTTGCAAACTTAGTCGTTTTTCTCGCTTCAGAAAAATCCAGTTATATCACTGGAACAACGATACAAGTAGATGGAGGTATGGTAAGATCGTTACTCTGATTTTACGCGGTTTACCAATACAATATAAATAGAGCGTGATGGATAATGTTAGTATCTGTGATTATACCAGCGTACAACGAAGAACAAACGATAGGACAGGTACTTGAATCAGTGCAATCCCTACCTTTTGAGAAACAGATTATCGTTGTTGATGATGGCTCTACCGACAGTACACCCACAATACTGGAACAGTATGCTGACAAACCTGATATTACGATAGTCAATTGTGAAAAAAATAGCGGTAAAGGTTCCGCAATACGAAACGGAATACATTACGTGAGAGGAAAAATAGTTGTCATCCAAGATGCGGATATGGAACTCAACCCAAATGACATAGTTGAATTGATTCAACCCTTAAAAACAGAGACCGCAGAAGTCGTATACGGATCAAGGTTTCTGAAGGGAAGACAGAACGCAAGCCTTCAGAATTATATCGCGAATCGCATCCTGGCAGTTTATACCAACGTCCTATACGGCTCAAAAATCACTGATGAATCCACAGGGTACAAAGCGTTTTCTTCTGAAGTAATCCGTAAACTCAATTTGACCTGTGAAGGTTTTGAATTCTGTCCTGAAGTAACCGCGAAGTTACTAAGAGCAGGATTTGAAATAACCGAAGTACCAGTCTCCTATTTTCCTCGCACGAAAAAGGAGGGTAAAAAGTTGCGTTTTTGGTCTGATGGTATTTTTGCTGCTTGGACATTGCTAAAATATAGATTTACAACAGAATCTAAGTTATTCAAAGAAACTAATGAAGAATAATCATATTAAAAATATGGAGGTTATGACATATAATAATGTACAAAAACATAGTTTTTTCAACACTTTTACTCACCTTAATCGTGTGTCTGTCATTTACAACATTTGATACAGCATTTAGTCACGATGCAGGTTCTACACTATTAGAAGATGTCAACAATGATGGAACAGTTGACATAAGAGATCTCGTGTTAATTGCCAATGCATTAGGACAACCAGGTGATCGTACATCTGATCAGAACCCGGATGTCAACCGTGATGGTATCGTTAACGTCTTGGATCTCAGGAGAGTTGTCAACAGATTTGGTGAAACAGAGCAGGGAGATAACTCAACTTATCACGATATACAAGATAATATTTTTGACAAAAGTTGTGTGAATAGTGCTTGCCATGCACCCCCTCAGAATTCAGCAGACCTTAATCTGATTTATGGACAATCCTATGCTGATTTAGTTAATCGTGTTCCGCGCAATGCTGCCGCTGCTGCGGCAGGTATGAAACTGATTGATCCTGGTAACCCTGACAATAGTTTTCTTTTGACGAAATTGATGGGACCTGAGGATCGAAACTTCGGTGCTCGGATGCCATTCGGAACGGGTCCTCTGCATCAAGGCAAGATTGATGCTATCCGCACATGGATCGAAGCAGGCGCACCGCAAACAGGAAAAGTAGCGGGTATTGGGGATCTCGGTGTCCTACGTGATCCTGAAGAGGTGTTTAATCCACCACAGCCGCCACCACCTGGTGAAGGCTACCAACTTGTTCTACCACAATTCAAAATTGAACCAGGAACCGAACGTGAAGTCTTTTATGCAACGCAGATCAGAGATGAAAATGGTGAACTAATAGAGGATGATATCTATATTAATAAGGTCGAAATTTTCTATCCATCAGGGAGTCATCACTTCATCGTATATCGCCTGACAGAAGAGGGAATAGCCAACGGTATTCAGAATATAGGAATTGACCCAAGTATCGGAGTGAACCCGGAAGACCAATTCAGAGAACTTGATCCACTGGATCCACAGGCTCTCGGCAATTTTGGCAGTGACAGACTTTTCGTCGTCGGAACACAGACAGATGATACACTTTTTGAATTTCCTGCAGGTGTCGGATTACGACTCCCAGGAAACACAGTGTACGACCTAAATTCACACTACATCAATCTGCTCGGAGATGAGGTGCTCATTGGTGAAACTTATGTCAATATCTACACACTTCCCAAAGAAGAAGTCAAATATGAAGCCGTAGAGATATTTGTTTCAAATAGATCAATCAATGTTCCACCCGGTCTAACACGTGTCGCTAAAATGACGTGGCATGTTGAGTTTGAGCTTACACACCGAGGACATGATCCAAATACGGAATTGTATGTATTCCTACTTACATCTCACATGCATAGACACGGTGAATTATTTGAGATATTTCAAAAATCGACAAGGGATTTGTTACACCGCAGTATTGCTTATGACGATGCCCCTATCACACTTTTCCCATCACCTATTATATTGAGTTCAGATGATGGATTGACTTTTGAATGTACTCATAATAACTATGATACGAATAAACCACTTCAATTCGGTTTAACTTCTGAAGATGAGATGTGTATTATCTTCGGTTATTATTATATTCCTGTTGAGAAAGCGGGAGAAATAATTCAGTAATTGTCTCATTCAGTTAGGAAGTTTTCCATGCTTGACTCACCAGTATATCCCCCTGTTTACTTATGTTGACACGGGGGTATACCTATATAAACTATATTCACAGAATCAGATTAAATGGATACAAAATCACCATCGAAAATTCCATTTATTGAAGCATTGACACAACGAATCTTGGTGTGTGATGGCGCGCTCGGTACAGAACTGCGTCAACGCATAAAGGCACATCTACACTGTATAGATGCATGTAATATTTCAAATGAACATGCAGATACAGTCAAAGACATCCATCAGGCTTATGTGAATGCTGGTGCAGATGTCATCCAGACGAATACATATCAAGCAAATCGGAAAGCACTCTCAATCCACGGTCTTGCTGATAAAGTTGATGAGATAAACCGTGCAGGGGTATTATTAACACAATCCGTAATTTCAGACACATGTTATATTGCAGGATCAGTTGGTCAGATCCCATTCGGTTCTCAAGATACAAACAACATAGCCGTTGAACCATCAACGAAGATAATCCGTAAACTATTTCAGGAACAGATGGATCCTCTTGTTGATGCGGGGGTTGATCTGCTCATATTAGAGACTTTCGTTTCAACAAAACAAGCACAGATTGCAACGAAACATGCATTGACCTATGACATTCCTGTTGTTATTGAGATTAGCGGTATTTCAGGTGGTACAGTTGGTGCCGGTATAGATGTTCGCGTGTTCGCTCAAGAATTGGAACAACTGGGAGCAACTGCTGTCGGCGTTAACTGTAGAGGTCCTCACGACCTTGTTCAAGCTATGGAATTGCTTGCCCCTGTCATAAACGTCCCACTTGTCGTACAACCCAATGCTGGAAATCCGAGAGTTGAACAAGGCGAAATTGCTGTTTCATACACAGTAAACGCTGATGTCTTTACCGATTATGTGCAAAAGTTAATCAACCTTGGTGCCAATATGATTGGGGGATGTTGCGGGACCACCCCAGCCTTTATAGCCAGAATCCGTCAAGCTGTTGGCAGAAGCAAACCAGTCAAACGTCTCCCCCGTATATTTGTACTACCGAAAAGTTCACCTACCAGCAAGTCCCAAAGAGAAAACCCTATACAACAGGTATTTGAAACCCGTGAAAGGATCGTAAGTGTAGAAACACGTGCAAACACATTTCCACAATTACGTGCATTGTTGAAAGAGGCGCGCGTGCTCGCTTCTATCGGTGTTGACCTATTTGATGTGACAGATAATTCAGGTGCGGCAGTTAACATAGGTGCAGTTGGTACCGCGTTCCGTTTACAACAAGCAACACACATACCTACACTTATCCATTGGACAACACGTTCACGTAATCTTATCAGTATGCAATCGCACCTGTTAGAGGCAGAAGCATTAGGCATACGTGGGATTGTCGCTCTGTCTGGTGACCATCCCAAAGCCGGTCCGTATGAAGCCGCCAGTCTTGTGCCCGATGTGCGCGGAGCAGTGCAACTGATGAAACTGATAGACCGTTTAAATCAAGGTGTTCTCGCTGATGGCTCATCCATCGGAGATCCATGTGGGTTCTACTACGGGGGCGGATTCACCATCGCTGAGAATCTTGATCCACACATAAAACACCTAAGCAATAAAGTTGCAGCAGGTGCAAAATTCGCATATACACAACCTGTCTGGACCTTTGAAGATATTGAACGTTCACAGAAAAGAATACAACACCTGAACATCAAAGTCCTTTACGGTATCCTTCCGCTTACAAGTTTTCGTAGTGCCTCCTACCTACGTGACAATTTAGGTCTATATATACCGCAGCTTATCGTTGACAAATTTCAAGACTTGGGGGATACAGCTGGAAGTGAACTCGGTATGCAATTAACCTTAGACCTTGTGAAAGAGATACGAAATCAAGATACAATTCCAATTGATGGTATATATCTTATCCCACCCGCACGTCTTAACTGGAAGAATAGACGTTCTGTCATCACTGAAATCGTCCAAACCTACCGTTAGCTGCAAACAGACAATCCACCATTGGTAGTATCTGGGCAACTATTGGACCCGTATCAGGCTTGCGGACTTACAAGATTTTTATTTGAATTAATCTCTTAATTTTCAAGTTGATTTTTCCTCAAGTTAATGTCATAATTGTATTTAGCACTTGTATAACGAAAATAGAATTATAGGACAAGATCTGATCTTTAAAGACCTTGCTTCATTTTGTCTTGGTGAATAATAGGGTTGTAATTTGCCATTTCAAACAAAACTATTGGACACTTATGTTCACTCATTAATGACAGGGGAACTATGAAAGAGAACGCTACAAAAGCCGCTTGTGAGTAGAGAAGAAGCAGAAGGGAAAATTCAAGCACGAATTGAAGAAGGACAAAACTGTGGGACCTACCAAATTAAGACTATCTAATATGACCGATGATGTTTAGAGTAATCAGATTGGAAGGCAAAATAATTCCATGTCAGAAATCAACCGAACAACTGAAGCACTGAACAATCTTCGCGAAAAACTCCGAGAAATGTTCCAATTCTCAAGTTCTGATCTTGATTTCGGAATATTTCGCATACTAAGAATCAAACGCGATGAGATAAATCTGTTCATTGATGAAAAGTTGACATCTATTGTTGAAAAGGCATTGTCAGAAGTTGCAGAACAACTTTATGATAGTCAACTTAGAGAAGTTAAGGAATATATTGAAAAAGAGGGTGGCACAACAGAAAAAGAATACTTATTCGATATTTCAGACCACCAACTTCCACTTATAAATTTTCTAACCTATAAGAAACAGAACCACCTTATTGTTCCCTTAGAAACAGACCTAGAACAGCTTGAAGCACAGCTGGCATACCGTGTCTACAATCACATCCACAATTTCTTCGAAAGTTACTACCGTGATGGGGACTTTGGGTATAACGACAGAAGCACGGTTCACTATAAGGTAGACTATCCAGACGAGACAGACTATAACGGGACAGATATACTTTTCCATTGGAAATGTCGTGATAGTTACTACGTCAAAACAGCAAAAAGCTTTAATAGCGTTACTTTTGAAGTTGAGGGCAAACGGATTGAATATCGGTTAGAAGGTAAGTCTACCTCTGCTGTTGTACAGAACAGTAATCAAGAAGATTTTAAACACTACCGATTCGATAGAATTGAAGATCCTAAATCTGATGATGCAGAACCGACATGGCGTGTTATATTTCATTTGACAGATGCTTCAACACCAAAAGTTGAGATATACCGTAAGATGAATGCACAGATTTTTGACATGACTGACGATGTTGATATCTATTTGCATGAACGCCCCAAGAAGGGTGAAGAACTTGGAAAACCTATCTTTAAGGATTTAGCGGATACCTATAACAAAGTAAGCGATGGAAAATATCAAGGCATTAAGTCGTTACGGCTTGGCTTGGATAAATATGCTGAGAAGTTGGCAAGTCATTCGGATTTTAGAGGACTTGGGAAAAACAAAGATGAACGGAAACAGAAACTTGAACTAAGTCCAACTGTAAAAAGATTTCAGACTTTTGATAAGAACCTGAATACATTCTTTGTAGGAATGGATTCCGATTACTTTATACACAAGGACTTGGACAAATTCCTAAAGACTGAGCAACGTAGATATATCCAAAATACGATTCTAGGGGATTTAGACACACTTCTTAACCTTAATACTGAAAATCCGGCATTTGCTATAGCAACTGCATTCCGCAATGTTACTGATGAAGTAATTGCTTTGCTTGTTGCTGTTGAGACGTTTCAGAAGCAGCTTTTCCTGATGAAGAAAAAAGTTATCTCTACAGATTATCTTATCTCTGTAGGCAAAATAGCTGAGGTTACAAAAGATGATCCTGAACTTCGTAAGGAAACCTATTCTAAAATATTGCAGAACAGTGCACAGCTTGATGATTGGCGAGAGACTTTTGATATTGATATTAGAGAACAATTACCGTTACTCGATGGAGTGTATCCAACATTACCGTTAGATACAAGGTATTTTGATGATGCCTTTGTTGACAAACTCCTTTCACTATTTGACGGTTTAGAATCGCAAATTGATGGCGTACTTCTGAATAGCGAAAACTTTCAGGCGTTAAATTTGCTTGAGGAAAAATATAGAAGTAGATTAAATTGTGTATATATTGATCCTCCGTATAATACTCAAGGTTCTCCAATTTTATATAAAAACGACTACAAACATTCTTCGTGGTTATCGTTAATGTGTGACCGGCTCTTGTTATCAAAAGAGCTTTTACAGAATGAAGGGATTATTTGTATTGCTATTGATGATATAGAGGTCTCGCCATTGCGATTTCTTTTAGGGGATCTTTTTGAGAAAGAATTAGGGATTGCTGCAGTACGTTCTAATCCGCAAGGACGAGCGAGAAGAGGTTATCTTTCACCAGCACATGAATATGCACTTTTCTTCGGGAAACCGGGAGCTTCACCTGGTAGTTTACCAAAGACAGAAAAGCAGAAAAACAGTTATCCACACCAAGACGCACAAGGACGTTTTACATGGGACAATCTAATCCGGCGACCTCCGGGCGATAATAGGATAGATGTGCCAACTATGTTTTATCCGATTTACGTTAAACATGATAATACTATCCGAATTCCAGATATGACATGGGATGAATCCACACGTTCTTACAATATTTTAGAAAAACCTTATGAGAATGAAGTATCTGTTTGGCCTATTAAAGCAGGGGTGGAAAAAAGGTGGCGACATGGCTGGGAAAAAGTATCAAGAGAAAGAGACGAATATCGAGTTCGGCGAGTGGAAAACATTCGCGTAGAATATAAATCGCGTATGCAGGAAGATGCTGTCCCGAAAACATGGTGGAGTGAGGGTACCTATGCTGCAGCTCGTTATGGAACAACGGCACTGGAAGAAATTTTGGGAAATGGCAACTTCAACTTTCCAAAATCAGTTTATCTCGTATCTGACTGTTTGTTGACTTCCGGTTTAATATCGGGCAAAATGGTATTGGATTATT
Organism: uncultured bacterium; assembly: GCA_964623585.1. GTDB lineage: Bacteria > Poribacteria > WGA-4E > WGA-4E > WGA-3G > MSPOR6. Next base: position 15,246 of record CAZURU010000009.1, on the reverse strand, counting down.
TCGCAGGTAGCGGAACAACAGGACATGCTGTCCTCAACCTCAACAAAACCGACAACGGTAACCGCAAATTTATCCTCGTTGAGATGGGCGATTATTTTGATTGCACTTTGAAGGAGCGGATTCGTCGCGTCATGTTCTCACAGAATTGGAAAGATGGCAAACCAAACGAGAATAAGAAAGTTGACGGCACCGTCGGCATTGTCAAGTATCAACGCCTGGAGCAGTATGAGGATATCCTCAATAACCTCACAACTATAGTGCAGAATGATGATGGGGAATTAGGATTACAGGTAAAATATCTCTATCGTCCAGAGGAACAGGAAATCCGGTTGATGATGGATATGCGTGAGCCGTTTTCAAATAGAATCACCTACGGTAAGGACAGCACAGATGGTTATGTAGACGTGTTGGAAACCTACTGCTATATGAAAGGACTGTCAATTCAGCGACGGCTGCGGTTTGATTTTGGAAATCAGGTCTATCGAGTCATCAGAAGTAACAAACGAGCGGTTGTGTTCAGAAATGTGGCTGAAGGTGTAGATGATACTGATGAATTATTGAAGATTTTGAATGATGAACGGATTAAGGGTGTTACTCAAATAGATGTAAACTATGATGTAAATCAGATCAGTCTACACGAAGCTTCAGGTCTAAAAGAAATCCATATCATCACGATAGAGGATTTTGATTCAGGATCAGTGTGGGATACTATTGAAACCTAATGGTAACTATCTATGGCACTATATCAAGAATACGAAGCAAAGATATTAACTGAAAACGGTATTGACATTAGTAGTGACGGCATAAAGCGTGACATTGAATTGTATGATCCAGAACAGATGTTACAGTTGCCTACTGCGTCTTTGGAACGGATCCAGAAATACCTTGATGACTATAACTATCTAACAAGAAATACATTCAAACTCCGCTATTATCAAGTTTTGGCGTTGCTTTTCACTGATCAATTCTTAGAAAATCAGACAGTTTCTACTAGATTTGACCTATTTGGTGGACAAGAGAAACAACGGATGTTGGCATATTGGATGGCAACAGGCAGCGGGAAAACGCTTGTCATGCATCTTAATATCCTCCAATATTTGCATCATTTTTGTAAATCTGATGGTGCGATTCTTCAAATCTTCCTGACAACCCCTTTAGCTAATCTGATTAAACAGCATGAACGCGAGTTAGAACCTTATGTGCGGCAACTGAATGAAACCTACAATAATCGGATTGAACTCATAATTGACACAACACAGGGACTATTACAAAAAGAGGAAGATTACTTCCAGATGCCTGATGATAAAGGTGTCCGCAGGTTGATATTGGTTGACGAAGCTCACATCGGGTTGACTGGTCAGGCTGGAAAATTCAGGGAACTTCGGAAGAATCGTCTCAATGTCGGTAATTCCTTTCTGTTTGAGTATTCAGCTACTTTCCACAATATTGCAAAAGAACTAAAGGAAGAATACAACAATGCTATCATCTATCGCTATGATTACGCGCGATTTTATGGAGATGGATACGGTAAAGACCACTTTTTTAAACCAATAGAAGCAGATAAGGTGGGTGCTGATGAATCCGAAGGGGAAATTAAAGATAATCTTGACGAGTGTCTGCACGTGATGGAAGAGAAGTTACACACATTCGACAGAGTCAGGAAGGATAAAGAACTTGAGGATGACTATACTGCACATCGTCCTCTGATGGCGTTTATGGGACATACAGTAGAAAATCCATCAGATGAAGGCGATAGTGATGAAGTTTCTGACATCCAAAGGATTCTTGATTATTTTGCTGCACTTCGTCCTGAAGAACGGGAGAATTATAGGTCAATCTTTGGTGGCGATATCATTGGTAGACTTGTAGTTGCGCGCAATCCAGATAACAATAGTGAACTACTCTTATCCTATGGAGATGGCAAAAAATGGGGTATGATCAATGTTGGCGATGCAATCAGTTTCTTTAATAGCATAAATAACAATAAAATTGATACATTCACGGAGTCGATTGCCGATCCAGACCTACATTTTGAGAATCTTGATAACGATTCAAGTCCGATAAATGTTTTGATAGGAAGCCGAAAATTCGCAGAAGGGTGGAATTCCTACCGTCTATCTGTGATCGATCTAATTAACTTGGGAACTTCTAAAGGAAACCTCATTATACAGATATTCGGACGTGGTGTTAGGTTGCATGGAATCGGAGGTCTTGGCAAACGACGTCATATTGAGCATAACAGGAATTACTACAATCTACGTAAAGAAGATAAGAATGACGATATTCGTCGTTTAGAGACTTTAACTGTTTTCAGCCTAAAGCGAAGTTACCTTGAACACTTCCTTAAGGAAGTACATGCTGGCGGTGTTCCACTGCTGCACACTTTTCCAATTAAAGTAAGTCCAACGTTTTTTAAGGTTGATGTTAACACCTATGTTAGGTTTGAACAATACAGCAAGAAATTGTCAATCTTTAAACAACGTACCACCGCAGGCAGTGGATTCAAGCGGGTTTATCTCAACGAGGATAAAATCCACTATAAATATCATGACGGTGAAGATGAAAAATCTGGCACTATCAATAAGTGGCGTCCACTGAAATTTGATTACCGAACGGATAAGGAACGAGATTCTCTAAATGTCTACTGGGACTTAGAGCAGAATATTGAAAAGTACTCTTGTTATCTGAATAGGGTGAAACTTGCTGCTGTGATACATCGCGAGGAAGAAACAAATCAGTTGCAACTGTATAACAAAACAAACTGTAAACCAACTATCTCAGATTTTCTTTCACTTGTGGATGAAATTCGTTACCATCAACCAGGTTTAGATCCAATTGCGTGGACAGACGGACTTAATCGGCAAATCGTAATAGATGTCATTCGTAAACTTCAGAACCGAATCAACGCTCACATCAATCGCAGAAATTATCTTCTTGCACCGCTAAATAGAGATGATTTTATCTATGAGTATACAGTAACAAAAGAATTTAAGGATAGCAGCGAATATGAAGCGTTTCTTGCAAAGATTAAGGAATCTGAAAATGAACAGGATAAAACAAAGGCACTAAGAATAAACCCTGAAGCACCAATTCAGAGAGAATTGACTCGTGTCTTACAACCAGGACATCGGCACATTTACAATCCGCTTATACGACATCAAGACGATGTGGTATCTGATTATAATGATGTGAAAGTCTCACCAGATAGATTGAATGCAGGTGAAAAGAAGTTTGTTGAAGACTTAACAGAATACATTAAGTTAAACTACCTACGAAATGAAAGATACGAGTTTTACCTAATGCGAAATGTTCAGAAGATTGGGATATTCCTGGAAAGTGATGCAGGGAGTTTTTTCCCGGATTTTCTTCTGTGGACTATTGACAATGAAAGTGATATTACTCACATTATATTTATCGATCCCAAAGGTGAGCGGGGGATTATAGGCGGGTCAAAGGCTAATTATAAAGATCATCCGAAGGTTAAACTGGCACAAAAAACCGAAGACCAGACACTTCTCTCGCTTGAGAAGCAATTAGAGACTAAACAGGACAAGAAATTTCAACTTGATTCATTTCTTCTACTACGTGATAGTTCCGAGTTAGGAAGACAAGAAGATTTTGACTGGATTACCGAAAATATGTTAGCGTATAACATTCTTCGATTAGACTGGCATCAAAAGAAAGAGAATGGTTCTACAAGTAAGTGTCTCAACGATGAAAAATCGTACTTAGATTTAATGTTTGAGAAAGTAGGAATTCAATCTAATACCATTTCTAATTGAAGGGCAACAGTTACATAGGGTGATGCAGTTAACGCATTGATCTGTCCTGAATAGAGGGAAGGCAGTACTTGCGTCACTTCCCTTGGAACAGTAGCAATTTTCGCTCTTTGATAGAATTCGATTCCTATTTTTCGGGAATCGGAATAACCTCCTACAGTTCAGATGTTCAGTTAATTGTAGAATCCACTATAATTAAATTGATATATCAAAAAAATGTTGACAAAGAAATAAAGAAAATGATAAGATTGCACTGATCGATGCTCAACAGAAAGCAGAGGAGGCTGCGTTTGCGAAGTTGCAATCGTATTATGCCAGCAAAGATGATGAGGAACGAGCAGTACCAGGGGAATCACCTGGGATCTTTCACACCAGCACTGATACTACGATTGATTTGAGAGAAACTCATTCTTTTAAATTGATCACCGAAGGTTTCTATAAAGAAGTGAATTGGTATATCAAAAAGAAAGGCGAAACGGGTGTTGGTAAATGGGTGGATTTAAATATAGGCGATAGTAAAGCCAACAAAGCTATAGCGGACATAGAGTTCTCATCATCAATCGGGATCACTGCTAATACGGACTATGTTCTTACGGCTCGCGTGACACGATATTCCGATAAAACATTGTATAATATTACTTATGACATCAGTATCGGTCACTAATGGCATAACACACTTGATAGAGCCGGGTTTTGTGGATCCCAGCTTATTCTATACCTGAAAGGAGAAACTATCATGAAAAGAGGACACAAAATCGCAATACTTCTATCTGTTTTTGCTGTCATCATTGTTGCAGTTGTTTTTATACATAATTACATGAGCAAGCATAATAAAATGGATATAAGTCTACCGTCTGCGTATGAAGTTACAGATGATGGCACAGACGATGGTTATAAGCGTCCTACTAAACCTATTACGGAGTGGACAAAAGAGGAACTGGATAAGTATCTTGCTAATTTAGATAAGAGACGTGAAAAACGTATAGAAGCGTTTAGTAAATTATCGCCAGAAGAACAAGCAGCTGTTCTGTTAGCGAAGACCACCGGTGATCAGAAAAAAAAGATTGTTGAGAATGACTTGCAGCGTTTGAAAGTCAAAAAACACAACGCTGAACTGGATAAGTCTATTGCTGATTTTGATAAGAACTTAGAAAAACATTTAGAAGCATTTAGTAAATTATCGCCAGAAGAAATGGCAGTTGCTTTGGCTCAAGGAAAAGCACAAATAGATCAAGACTTTAGTAATCTTCAATCTGAGTATCAACGGCTTGATCCTGAGTCTCAAGAGCTTTTTAGAGAAGGAATGGAGGATTATGAACGTCTTGTTAGAGAAGAAGAGAATTTTGATGTAGAAGCCTTTATAGCGAGCAGTCCCGAAATGCAAGAGATGATAAAAAAGCGTCAAGAAGATGCGCGACAACTTGATGTGAGAATGGCGGAGATGAGACAGTTCCACGAAAAGGTGAAAAATCGGGTAACATCGCTTCTCTATGAAGCCGAAGAAAAAGGGGCAATTCTGATTTATGATGAAAACCGCAGACCTGTCGGATATGAGAAAGACGAATATGGTGATCCTGTTCTTATACCTGTAGATGAAGATACACCTACATCCGATACATCACCGGAGATCCCCCCTGTTTCGCAAGATCATGCTAACCTTCGGACGCAGGAAGACTCTAATCCTGTGGCGTTAGAACCTTCTCCTTTAGCAGATAGGGTTACGGACTTATGGATTAAGTCTTATGAAGAATATCCTGAAACTGTGTTAGTGCAAATGCTGTCCAAAGAGGAATATAATCTCTTTTTCCAAGATGAAGATTCCAAGAAATGGTTATCGTCTCGTCAGCAGCAGATGCAGAAGGATGTTGTCTCGGCTGTTAGGAAAATGCTCTCCTCAAAATCTTCAGAAAAGGAAATAGAGATCGTGAAAAAGAACATCACACGATTTTGGGATAAAGATTTCGCTGAAACGATCATACAACAAGTGAAAAAAGACAGAGAGTAGTTTTATCCCTTGCTATCCATTCTTATAGGCAGGTATCCATTCTGGGTACCTGTCTTTTTTTCTACTCAGCCTGTGTCATCTGTTTGAAATAGGCGAGTCCAGATGGACTCGCCAAAATACTTCAATATCTACTGTTTCTCACGATACTCACGCAGGAGTGCGTTTATCTTGTCAAGGAATTCCTGTGAATATATCTCTCCGACCAGGGCGTTCTGCGTATCTACTGCAATTGCATCCCACGCCTCTAATGCGTCATCTTCAAATTCTACTTGTTGAATGCCAGCCTTCTTTACCAATGCCTCAACAGCCTTCTCATTGTCCTGACGAATCTCTATAATCATCTTGTTCTGATATTGCTCACCCATTTCCCGTACGACCTTCTGTTGTTCAGGAGTCAATTCATCGAATTTTTCCTTTGTGATTAACGTAGCACCAACACCAACATTAATAGGCAGCGTTGTCATATACTTAAATCTATCGTGCCATTGAAGGGCAACAGTTACATAGGGTGATGCAGTTAACGCATTGATCTGTCCTGAATAGAGGGAAGGCAGTACTTGCGTCACTTCCCTTGGAACAGTAGCAATTTTCGCTCTTTGATAGAATTCGATTCCTATCTTATCACTTGTTCGTACCCACATCTTTACATTCGGTGATTGGAGGTCTGCTATATTCCTGATCGGGTGGTTGCTGAAAATATAGTAGTATCCGATATCCCCCATTCCAAGTAATACATACCCCTTCTCCGAAAACACTTTATCTAAGTCTTCCCGCAGATAGTTCCGAACATAGTCGAGTTCCTTATATGTTTTAAACATTCGGGGGAGTTGAAAAATCAGGACCTCCTCGTTGATTTCACCAAGACCCGTTGCTGTCATCGCACCAGCGTGCAACAATCCAGCACGCATTTTACGGATTACATCTATTTCATCTCCCTGTATCCCGTTTGCATAGAATCTGAACTTTATATCTCCATCCGTCTTAGAGCGAATATCTTTTGCCATAGCATCGAAATTGTTCATCCATGTAGAGCCTTTCGGTGCAAGTGTTGCAAATTTAATTGGGTCTACAGCATCTACTGAAACGGGTAAAGATAACATTCCAACGAATAGTAATACGACACATACCACTGCTGTATATTGTAATTGACAACATTTCATTCTATTTCTCATTATTCATTCTCCTCTACTTCTAAATCTAAATCAAATAACATGTCAGTTTGTGCAAGTAGCCGTTTTGCGCGCGACTTTGCAAGTGAAGTTGCTGCTTGTTCACCTGGAAAGATGTCTTGCGGTGCATCTATGATTCCTTCTAATGAACGTTTGAATAGATCAACATCCTGTTTCGGATAAGCGTAGTACCTTGCTAAGTATAGTTTGGCCATGAGGAACTTACCCTCATTGATTTCATTAACGCGATCTATATGTTCTTTTGCTTTCTCAGGATCACCACCGATTGCTGGAGATCTATCACCAAAATAGACCGCGTAGAATAGATGCGCGCTGCCGTAGTAGATATATTCGTCTAATTCCAAAACGCGTTTCATCATCAGTTCTACTCTTGCTAAGTCAATCACTTGCATAGGGTCATCTTTCTGAAGACTGATACCTCGTGCAATAGCATACGCAGCCCAAAATAGCGGTTCAGCGTCCTTCTTTTTCAATTTCTTAAGAGAACGTTCAAATACCTCTGAAGCAACAGTGCGTGCGTTTTTAAAGTTCTTGTCGGTTTTTGATAACGCCTTAAGTGCATACTTTTCAGAGATTTTGTAGTGTTCAATTGCTTGCATCCGCATTTCCGCTTCTGTCTCAAAATCCCCTTCAATACCTGCCTCTTCCATTCTATCTTCAAGGAATCCGCTATAGGATGAATAGGCGCGTGCTGTCTTGACAATCAGAGACTTATTGCCTAACTTCGAAAGACGACCAAGTGTCTTTAGGTTTTTCTCAAGTGTCGTCTCAACGACATCTAAATCGCTCTCCTGTTGAATCTTGGATAGCTTACTCAAACCACACCCACTTATGAGCGTGAATATAATCAGTAAAGGTGCAAGCTGAAAACATAACATTTTGTACTTCATCGTTACTAATCTTCCCTCCATTCTGTTAAATAAAAGGTAGTTCTACAACTGTTCCATTTACGCGTCCATCTGATGATTCAATCTGAATCTGTGAACCTTCATCAGTTACCGCCATGCGGACATAACACAGTGCTATCTGTTTTCCTATTGTTGGTGAGAAAGTTGAACTGGTAACCCATCCTACATCTTTCTCACCATTAAAAATGCGTGAATTCTGTTTAAGTGGATGTTCCGATTCAACTTCGATCCCTCGTATCAGTCTGTTCGGGTGTCCTCGATATTTCATCCTTGCCACAATTTCTTGTCCAATATAGCAACCCTTCTCAAAGTCAATTGCATCTTCTAATCCCGCTTCAAGAGGAATAACGGAATCTGTTAATTCTGTACCAAATCTTGGTATACCTGCCTCGATTCGGAGAGATTCCAGTGCATCCCATCCAACTGGAAGAACCTGAGATCGGCTTGCTATCAATTTCTTCCAAAGTCCTGCTAAAGCAGCGGTATTTGCATATAGATGAAAACCACATTCACCTACAATGTGTGACTTGATGCAAACGATCTTTTCACTATTGACTTCACCCACTATTGAGTGGTGTTCAGCCAATGAAATTAAGTTTTCAACATTTAACAACGTTGAGACAAGTTTAGGGGACTCAGGTCCATAGACTGCAATTACACCGACCTTATCCGTTTCTATTGAGATTTCTACATCATCTGCAATGATATATTTGTCCAATTCAGCGAATGCTACTTCACAGTTTTCAGGTGCTGTAGAGATAAGAATTTCATCCTTTAGATTATAGACTCTTAAATCTGCGATGATTTTACCACGGTTTGTCAATAGTGTGGCATAATTGCCTTCACCAACGGAAAGCCCTTCAACATCATTTGATATGAGTCGGTGTAAATATTTTGCTCTATCATCACCCGTCAATTTTAGTATACCGAGATACGATAGATCTGCGATTCCGACATCATTTCTGACTGCCTTGTGTTCATCTACAGTATCACTGAATTGAACAGGCAGCTGCCAACCGTTATGCTTCTCAGCAAAGGTCGCGCCAAGTTCACGATGTATTTCATATAGAGGTGTATATTTCATTTTGGATGGAGACGAAAGAACATCAACTAACAATTCGTTGTTGCTTTAGTTTTTCTATTTCCTGTGTTAGTGTTGCTATTTGTTGTGTTAGTGTTTCTATCTGATCTTGGAGTGTATCCTCTTTTCTACTTCTTCTGTATGCTAATACTCCCCATACCGTTAAGCCGATGGTAAGGAACACCATTGGAATACCGATACAGGCGATTATGATATTGATTATTCTGTCAAGATTCTTCTGAACATTCTCAAATTGCTTCTGAACATTAGCAAAACCGGTATTCATGCCTTCCTTTAGGTTCTTCATTTCAACCTTTATGACTGCAATGTCTGTTTCAACACTGTTTTGCGATGGTTCGGCGTGTGCTGAAAGGGTAATGATACAAAACAGTAGTGAGAGCATAAGGATTGTCTTCATGGGTTATCTCCTAACTGTGCAGTTGCTTCTATCTTTTGTGCTTGTATAATCCGACACACAATACTTCTGTGACATATTACACATTATTTACATGCATTTGTCAAGTTAAATGACGTTTACTTTGTCAATTCCCATTTTGTAGGTCGGGTGGAGCGATACTAAACGCGTAATTCTCAAAACATCCGTTCTAAACGCCAGATCAATTTTGATGTTCTAAGGTGCTTCTCAATGTTTATTGGAACAGCGACTTCAAATGCAGTCGTTAAGGGTTGAAGGTCATCAGGTGGACTGAGAAAAAATGAAATACCAACACCGACTGAAGTCTTCAAGTCGTTAAAAGCAAATTCAGTTATAGGATTTTCATCATGCCACCATATCTGTCCAGCATCCATATATGTGTAAAGTGCAGTACCGAGTATCACATCTGGATTAGTGCTAATTTCTGTTTCGAGTTGCATCCGGTATTCAATATTGACAAGTAGGCGTTTATCACCAGCAAAAGCATTAAAATCATAGCCTCGTAACGTCGCAGCTCCCCCAAGATACAATAAACGTTGACTCGGTAAAGGCGCATCAGCGACATGTCCTGAAACTCGGATATTGAAATGATGTTGCTTGTAAATTGGCGTGTATTTCACCACGTCAAATCTATACAAGTTATACTTAAAGTCACCCCCAATGATTCTTCCTGCAATATCCACCCCGATATTACCGCGCCACCCACGTTTTGTTCTGTCATTAGGCCAGGGAACGAGATTACTACCCAAGAATTGTGGACGTCTCACTTCTGATTTTTCATCCCGTGTATCAATTGTGTAACCGATTGATATAGCGTTCATAGATCCTCTATCAATTCTTGCATTACCACGTTTTATACGGTTGCGTTCATAATAACTCCAATTGGTCGACTTGGACAGATTGCTATGATTCTCTATTGTTATTTCGGCTCTGAGCATGGAGAAATTTCCTATCGACTGCGCTATCCAATACTGTTGACCATCTCGCTGATAGTAATTTGCTGAATCGGTACCGTAAACTGCAGCGGTAAGATTTGGTTCTACTGGAAAATCACGAAAAGCGTTATTACTAATATCAGAGAACTTAAAGAAACCGAATCCTAAGGCTAACGGATGTTCTTTAAAGAAACTCTTCTCAAAACCGAAAGAGTAGTTAAGTATTTTACTTGCAAAACCCCCACTCAACGTCCCAAATATCTGTTCTTCTCCAGTAAAGTCAGTTGATAGATTACCCCCAGCACCAAGGACAAATCCGTGAATTCTATTGAAACCCACAATAGGATACCACCTCGGTTTGAAACTCGGTTGCTCTTCTATCTCAATTAGCAATATGTTTCTTCCCCCTTCACGTTGTACATGCCATTCCAGAATAGACTTGAAATGCTCACTCTCTTTACTGAGCTTATCTTCCATCTTTCTTAGACTTGTCTCTGCAAGTGTTTCAGAAAACACATTCTCCTTGTCTATTCCAATTGCCTGGTTTAGTTCATCCTCTGAAATACGCCGATTACCCGTAAAACGGATCTCGTCTAAGTATCCTTCGTTGACATTTATTTGTAATATATCATCCTCAATTTCATAGTTAACTTCGGCAAACAGGTATCCACGATTGACATAAAAGGCAGCAATCATTTCCTGTTTCATTTTTATTTCTGTGTCAGCGATATATCCGACTGTCAAGTCAAACCAATCTCGGATAAATAGCGATGGAAAACTTCTGTTATCTCTGATTATTATCCGTTCAGCATATTTCAATGGATTTTCAGTAACCTTTATTTGTAAGGTCACCTTCAAACGAACGTTGTCGGAGAGTACAGCACCATCTCTGTCTTTGACTGTTTTCTGATCTGCTTTTTCTTGGGTGATGTCTGTCGTATGTTTCGTTGCGGATTCTGGTTCACTTGAAGATTCTGGAATTTCAGAATCTGTTACTAATATTTCAATCTGAGCATCCTCAAATTCGTCATAGTATTCCAATTCAGTAAGCATCCAAGCAATTTGCTCGTTAGTTATGCTATCACCCGGTGAGAATGGTAAATACCTCTTCATTTCACTTGTTGGGATTTTCAACTTATCGCCTATTTCATTTTCTATTATTTTTAAGGATCTAATTTCATAAAGTTGCGTTACGTCCAAACTTCCAGAAGTTGTTGGTTGCGGCTCAACTAATTTCAATAATCCCATACCTTGTTTCCAGTGTGGCCACCAGGGAAATTCATCATCAAACATAGGTATCCAGTAACTGAATTCACGGATTAATGTCTGATTGATATCTTCTGAGATTCCGGATGAACCGATTGCTTTGCGATGCACATTTAAGAGACATTGGTTCATTGAATTACTTTCACCATCATTAAGCGGATATGCAATCTCAAAACTCCAATATGTCGTGTGAATTTTTGTAGCGATTTTTGCTTTAGAATCCCAAGTGCTATCGCCCTTAAATCTGTCTGTAGAAGCATCAACCTGCAGTCGTTCAACATCATTTGGGGCGAATCTAAAGTTTGGGTATCCTTCCTCTCTAACTCTCTGGTCAAATAAGCCACCTATTGGGTTCAGAACCAAGTGTGCATAAGCTTCAGTCTCTGGATTCATATCAATCAGGATTTCAATACAATCATCTACCCAAATAGGTGAATCACGTTGTGTCTGTGAAACACTTGGAATTCTATATGTTTTGAGGTGAGCCCTTCCGCCAATATATAGATATTCGGAATCCCACATCAGATGTACATCCGTTAAATTTTCAGCAACATCACTCCCTTGAGGGTTCTTGAAAGTTGAGAGTTTTTCGGCATTAAACCACGCCTTTTCTGTAAGATTGCCATCTATGGATGGAGAGTATTCTGTGGATGGTATGAGCATTTCAGAACGGTTTTTTGTCTCTTCCTGAGGTAACGTCTTTTCAGTATCTTCAATATCCTTCTTAGACCATGGATTCCGGAGAATTGATATTGCATCTGTAGCCGTTAATCTTAACAAAGGTCCACCTGCGTTGATTGTTCCTTTGTTCTCTTCAATTTCATAAGGAACATTTACGATATAGTGTTGTTTTTCACTGTCCAATTCTACATCCGTAGAATAGTTTTCTGGTAGATAAAGATGTATCACTCCAACCTTTGCTGTCAAGTCAGCCTGTGCGGCAAGTTCATCCAATACAGTCAGATTTATTGAGCCGTTATTCGTCTTTATGCTGTTTTCTCCAGGTGTAAATAGGATTTTCCCATGAATACGACCTTTCTGTGTTTCAATCTGGTAGTTACCTGATGTCTCATCTAAATGTATATCACCTGTCTCAGCAACTATTTCTATATGACCACGAAGATGATGAACGAACACGTTGCCTTTATTTACATTTAATTTAATAGAAATATCGGGTGGTGTTTTTATTGAATAGTTTAATTGAAGATGTCTGGTTATATTAATACTCTCTGTTTTAGTAACTAATTTAGATTCAGACACTTTTTCAGATGATGACGTTGAAGAATCTGGTGGAAGTTGTGTGCTTATTTCAAGTACGCCATCTTCTATATTGCCTGATAAGGTAATATCCTGAAGATAGGAATCAGATACAGAAGAATCTTGATCTATAACAAGCTTCTCAAGTTTCACACTAATTGTATCTTTCTTTTCTTCCTGACTATCAATTGACACAATCTTAATGTTCCCTGCTATATTTAAGTTTAGTGCCAATGTATATACGTCGGCATAACTAAAAGTCTTTGATGTTATAGCAGACGTATCCGGGTGTGTTTGGATTTCTGATACGTTATTATTCTCTGCTATTGTTGGGTCTCCCTCAACCGCGGCTGTATATTGTGTAAATAGTAGAATACTAAACAGTAGGATACTGATTAATAACTTACTTCCAGACTTTTTCAGATGCAAAAGTTTTATAGATGCAATATGGATTATTTCTGCGGAAAAGGACAAGAACGGACATGAAAAATAGTTATGAACTGCAGATAACATCACATTTCCTTAACAATCTTACGGGGTGAATAGAATTTGACTTGACTCTATTAAAATAATACTTTATACTTATCATATATTACTTTATGTTTATCATTAAAGTCAAGCAGATTCATGAATCGAAGGTAACCTAAATCTGTTTTCATCGTTACTATTAATGGTATAGTGTTAGTTTGTTTAGGTATCTGTCAATATATCAATCTGTACAGGAGTAGTTTGATGTCTGATTCTTTAACTGAATATCGTTTTTCCTTTGGTCCTTGGAATATACATGAAGGAGCAGACCCATTTGGACCCCTTGTTCGAGAGTCTTACGGTTTTGATGAAAAAGTAAATCTTTACAGAGACCTCGGTTTTGAAGGCATACAATTTCATGATGATGACGTCGTTCCTAATATTGACGAATTAACACATGCTCAGATCATAGAACGTGCAAAAGTCGTTAAAGAACAGATTGACAACCACGGTTTAGTTGCTGAAGTGGTAGCACCACGGCTATGGGAATCACATCAGACAATTGACGGTGCTTTTACATCAAATTCTGAGAAAGAACGACAGTACGCACTTGAGCGTTCAAAACGCTGTGTTGACATAGCGAATGTAATTGACTGCAAGAATCTTGTTTTATGGCTTGCAAGGGAAGGAACGTATATTCGGGAGTCAAAAAATTCTTCAGATGCTGTCGGTCATATTTTAGATGCAATCAACACCCTACTTGAATATGACCCTGAGATACGAATCCTTATTGAACCTAAACCTAACGAACCGATGGATATTGCTTATATCCCAACGATCGGACATGCAATTGGATTAGCCTATACAAGTGCAGACCCGCAACGCGTAGGCGGATTGATCGAAAGTGCCCATGCTATATTGGCAGGTTTGGAACCATCGGATGAAATGGGGTATGCATTATACCATAAGAAACTTTGGAGTGTGCATCTGAATGATCAGAACGGTCTAAAATTTGATCAAGATAAAGCATTCGGTTCGGTAAACATTCGTCGAGCATTTAACCAAGTGCGAGTATTAGAAGAAAACGGATACGGTTTGAATGGAGAATTCGTAGGATTAGATGTTAAAGTAATGCGGACACAACCCCGTGAAATATCAACAAAACATCTGTTAAGCAGCCGAATAACATTTCTCAATCTGCTTGAAAAAGTGAGAACATTGGATAAAAAAACGGAGCAGGAATTTATTGAAGCAAGAGACTATGAAGGATTAGACTTTTATATACTTAAGCATCTAACTGGCGTATAACTTGCCGATAGAGTTCTACAATACCGTATCCTACCCAGATGCGTTCAACACTTCTGAATAAAAAGACCTGCAATAAAACCATTACTAAGGATTGAACACGTATGACATTGGATAATAAGACACTTTGTAAAGATAAACCCGTAATACCTAACGAAGAGCAGCGTTACAGAGCTGTTGTACTCGTGGGACCACCGGGAGCTGGTAAGGGAACACAAGGTAAATTATTATCACATATTCCAGGTATATTTCACATTTCGAGTGGAGACATGTTCAGGGAGTTAGATGAGGAATCGGAATTAGGTCAACTTTTTCATCAGTATGCCACCCAAGGTGATTTTGTCCCAGACGATATAACAATTAAAACATGGCAACACTACATCAGAAACAAGATTGAGATGAACTATTACAAACCTGATTCTGATCTGCTGGTTCTTGATGGGATACCGAGGAGTATAGCACAAGCTGAGTTATTATCTCCTTTCGTTCAGGTGCTAAAGGTGCTTTTTATGGTTTGTGATGACAGAGAGGTGATGTTCAAACGGATTCGCGGACGGGCAGTCAAAGAGAAACGTCGTGATGATGCAAACGAATACGTTGCTCGCTATCGTTGGGA
>CAZURU010000008.1:28276-31992 GCA_964623585.1 uncultured bacterium | reverse complement strand
CTGTAGGAGCGATCTTCGAATCGCGACTAAACGATCTGATAGTCGGGAATCGGCCAGAAATATGTTAACTTGCCTCCTAACGAAGAAGAGTTGCTATGGCATTGTTAGATAGATAAATTTGACAACCTCAATGATGAGTGGTATTATATTAATCTGACATTATAGTGAAGATTACAAATAAATTGACACTTTCAGCCTACTGCTGGCGAGGTTTCCTAACCTCGCTGATGCAAAGTGTCTGATTAGTTTTAAAACTTACTATATCTATCACTTATCAGAGTTAGAATATGAGTAATACTCCAGATACCATCTTATGTAGATATTGTAACACAGAAATAGAGATGGATACTTTTGTAAGAAATTACAAAGTCTGTCCAGTTTGTGATACACACTACCCGATGGGGGCATGTGAACGACTCAACCTTCTCATTGATGAGGGGACATTTCAAGAAACCGATACGAACTTATACTCAATTGATGCTTTGGAATTTCCTGAATACACTGAGAAACTTGAACGCGACATTGCAAAAACTGGGTTGCGTTCAGAAATGCTGACAGGTAAAGCTGAAATTGGAAACAATGAAGTAGCAATCGCAATCGGTGATGTCGGTTTTATTGGTGGAACTTGCGGGGCTGTTATCGGTGAAAAAGTCACACGTTGTATAGAACATGCTGGTGAAAACCAGTTACCACTATTAATCATTTCTGTTAGTGGAGGTATGCGGATGCAGGAAGGTACGTTGGCATTAATGCAAATGGCGAAAACAGCTGCTGCATGCACTGAATATACCAATAACGGTGGTTTCTATATTTCCGTTCTTACCGATCCTACGTTCGGAGGTGCAACTGCAAGTTACTCATCCCTTGGTGATGTGATTATCGCTGAACCGGGGGCTCGAATTGGATTTGCAGGTCCCCTTGCTGTCGCAAGTTTACAAGAAGAACTTCCTGAAGACTTCCAGAAAGCTGAAGCATTGGTATCCTACGGATTTATAGATAATATTGTCCACCGGTCAGGGATGCGGCAGTTGCTAATTGACCTTATCTCGTTTGCAAACGATTAAGAAGCAACCGAAAACCCCGCTTCTCTCGTCACATATTATCTTGAGCGATTTAATCATCAAAAGTATACAGTACTGATTTCTGTCACTTTATTGGATTTTATACGTTTTAAATAAAAAGTTGTTTGAATAAACAATCAGCACATTGCTTTTAGTAACCGTATTAGAACTGAATATAAAGCCTACAATCCAAACAGTTATAAGTAAAATAAGGAATACATAATAAAAATGGCAAAGTCATTAGTAGTAGTAGAATCTCCAGCAAAAGCAAAGACTATTGAGAAGATTTTAGGGTCTGATTATATTGTCGACTCATCTGTAGGCCATATCGTAGACCTACCAAAAAAGGAACTTGGGATTGATGTTGAAAATAATTTTACACCCAAATATGTAACGATCCATGGTAAGGGTAAGGTCGTCAAAGCTATCACGGAGAAAGCGAAAAAAGTTGATTGCATTTATCTTGCTGCTGATCCTGATAGAGAAGGCGAAGCTATCTGTTGGCATCTGGCTAATCAACTAAAGAAAACAAAAAAACCTATCTTCCGTATAGTTTATAATGAGGTCACTCAAAGTGCAATATTAGCTGCAATAGAGAAACCTGGAAATATTGACCAATCACTCGTAGACGCACAGCAAGCACGACGGGTATTGGATAGACTTATCGGATGGAAGATCAGCCCACTTCTATGGAGAAGTGTGAAACCAGAATTGAGTGCAGGTCGAGTCCAATCTGTAGCCGTTAGACTGATATGTGAACGTGAAGCAGAAATTGAGGCTTTTAATCCAGAAGAATACTGGTCCCTCACCGCTACATTAACACCCGATACAAAAGAGCATCTCTTTGAAGCAAAATTGCATAAGATTGGTACTAAGAAAGGTGAGATAAACAATTACGGTTTTAAAATCGACGAAGAGCATGCCAATAACATAGCAGAAGACGCTAAAGAACAAGCATTCGTTGTTGAAAAGGTGAATAAACGGGAACGAAAACAGAAACCTGTTGCTCCATTTATTACAAGCACGTTACAACAAGAAGCTTCTCGGAAACTCCGTTTCTCTGCTAAGAAAACAATGATGGTTGCACAGAAGCTCTACGAGGGATTAGAAGTTGGTAAAGAAGGTTTAGGCGGATTGATTACATATATGCGTACAGACTCAACTCGTGTCGCTCAAGATGCTCTAACGGCTGTTAGAAGTTTTATCAAAACAACTTATGGAGAGGACTATCTCCCCGGGCGCGCTGTCAGTTACCGTAGTAAAAGTGGCGCACAAGATGCACATGAAGCAATTAGACCGACGTTACCCTTAAGGACACCGGATTCTCTGAAAACACACTTAACCTCTGATGAGTTTCGTCTGTATGAATTAATATGGAAACGGTTTATCGCAAGTCAGATGAATCCTGCTATACTTGATTCAACAACTATAGACATAAAAGCAGGACGATATCTATTCCGGGCCACCGGTTCCGTTATTAAGTTTGACGGTTTCAGACGTATCTATATGGAAGGTCAAGACGATATTTCCTCTGATGAAGAGAATAGTAATGACGAAAATAAAACACTTCCAGATGTTAATGAAGGTGCAAGGCTTGATCTAAGAAAGTTAGCTCCGAAACAACATTTTACACAACCTCCACCCCGATATAACGAAGCAACCCTTGTTAAAGCGTTGGAGGCAAAAGGGATCGGAAGACCGAGTACTTATGCATCTATTCTCTCTAAAATTCAGGATCGGGACTACGTGACAAAAGAACAGCGGAGACTTATGCCAACAGATGTTGGAAGACTGGTTAATGCACTTCTAATTCAAGCCTTTCCTGATATTGTTGACGTTGAATTCACAAGAGGGATGGAACAGAAACTGGATACAATTGCTGAAGGGAAGATTGCATGGAATGATACACTCAGCGAATTTTACCCGCCTTTTCAAGATGCATTGAAACAAGCCCCGGACAAGATGTACGAAGCACGTAAATCAATGGAAACTGAATCTGATGTCGCATGTGAGAAGTGCGGGGGTATGATGATCATTAAATGGGGTAGGTATGGACGCTTCCTCGGATGTGCTAACTATCCTGAATGTGAAAACATAAAAGCTCTAAATGGAGATAATACCGCATCTGAAGAGCCAGAAGAAACTGATACGGTATGTGAAAAGTGTGGAGAACCAATGGTCATAAAGCAGAGTCGGGCAGGAGCACGGTTCTTGGCATGTAGTGGATATCCGAAATGTAAAAACGCCAAACCTATACCTATGGGTGTTGACTGTCCTGAGACAGATTGTGAAGGTTATTTAGGAGAACGACGTAGTAAGCGAGGAAAGGTCTTCTACGGTTGTAGTAACTACCCTACATGTGGATTTGCAAGTTGGGATAAACCTATCGCACAAAGGTGTCCAGAATGTGATTCGGCATATACTGTTGAAAAAGTAATGAAGACTGGAGAAAGAATACAGGCATGTCCAGATAAATCTTGTGACTATACCAATGAACTGATAGCGTAATCTCTTAGGAACCTTAGGACAGTAATAATTGATTCCAACAACGGATATAAGAAATAATGATCCAACTTCATCAAGTGAGTTTCAGTTATCAAGATTTAAGTGTATTGGAAAGAGTCAGTTTTCGGCTTGAACGCGGTGAATTTGGAT
>CAZURU010000008.1:0-28223 GCA_964623585.1 uncultured bacterium | reverse complement strand
ACTTTACTAAAGTTACTTAATCGAGAATTGGTACCTACGACTGGTTCATTAAGTGTGCTCGGACAACCTCTTGAGGAACTCACTTCATCAACAATTCCATACTTTAGGAGAAAAATTGGTGTCGTTTTCCAAGACTGGAAACTCATCAACTCTAAAACTGTTGAACAGAATCTTGAAATACCGCAAAAACTCATCGGAACTAAGTATCGTATATTGCGGGAAAATGTGAACAATATGCTACATCAGATGGGTTTAGTCCATCGAAAGCATGCACTACCAACCCAAATTTCAAATAACGAAAAACAACGACTCGTAATTGCAAGAGCAATCATCAACAGTCCTCTATTGCTACTCGCTGACCAACCAACCGAAACGTTTGATCCAAACATCGCGCTTGAAATGCTGTCTCTTTTTGATGCACTGAATTTTCAAGGCACTACAGTGTTGGTCACAACATCTGATCCTGATCTTCCAGACCGATTTGTACGTGAAAAGAATGCTTCACCTAAACGTATATATAAACTACAAGATGGTAGCATTACATCATAACCTTCTTATGGTATTCAGATAGACACTCATAGTTACTAATAGTGCTATTGAAATACTGGGATAGTAGAAGATGCGATACAAAATACAAAATATCTTTATACATATTGCAGGAGCACGATTAAACAATTTGTTATGTATTTTCACGCTTGCCTTCTTCACCCTTATACTAAATGCATTTCTGTTTAATCACACATCGGTTTACAAGGACCTTGAACTCAATGAGATAGTACCCCCACTTGTTGCTTTTCTTAATGATACTGTAATTGAGGAGGATGCTAAGACTTTCGCTAATCAGATACAAAAACAGGATAAAATTCTCTCTATTGACTTTGTGTCTAAGGAAAAAAACCTTAGTAGAGCAGAAAAACAGTTTGGTTCTCTTGCAAAACTCATAAAAGGCGGTTTTTCTGATAGCAATCCTTTTCCCGCTTCTCTTGAAATATTTGTAGACTCATCCAATATTTCACGAAAGACATTGGAGGAACTCTCTTATGAGATTGAGTCTTTTGCCGAAATAGATGATGTCAATCTAACAGGAAGTGGAATTCTTACGGATTTATTTAGACAGACCAAGCGTATGACAATTGCTTGTATCACAATAACTGTTCTACTGATAATCCTCACCATTCGTGCTGCTGTCATAAAAACTGCAAGTTCCCGTCATGATGAGATACAACTCATTAACCTTATAGGTGCAACCCGGGGACACATCAGAAATCCTTTCATATTCCACGGACTCTTCTTAGGCTTCTTTGGAACGGTTGTAGGTTTAGTTTGTTTTTATTTACTCTATTGTACATTTACTTATCAACTCGGTGTTTTGGAATTCCTACCTTATAATCAACTTCTCAGTGTTGTATGTATGGGAGTCTTTCTTGGATTATTCGCCGGAATACTTGCAAATAGAAAGTATACAAAAAGATACTTGAAGAACATATAATTGAAAGATAAAACTATGCAGAATATAGAAATAAGCAAGATATTTAGTAATATAGGTGATTTTTTGCAGATTCGTGGTGATGCAACATTCAAAATTCGCTCATATATGAAAGCTTCCAGAATTCTTGCTGATTTGACAACACATGTAAGCGAATTGATTGAATCTGGTAAGTTTCAGAATATACCCGGAATCGGTAAAACAATAGAAGAAAAAACGAAAGAGATTCTTGATACCGGTACCTGTGAAACATATCAAAAACTCATAGCAGAAATAGGTTTAGAGGCATTAGAATTATTGGATGTACAAGGTGTAGGTGGAAAAACTGCTAACAGATTATATTACGAACATAATATCAAGAGTGTTAAGCAACTTGAACAAGCAGTACAGGATGGTAGTTTACAAAGAGTAAAGGGTTTTGGGAAAAAAACCATACAAACAATTACAGAGAGTCTTCAATTCATTAATACAAACAGAGGTATCCGGTTGAGTTCAATTGCTGATACTTTTGCACAGAACCTTTCGTCTATCTTAAATGAATGTGAGACCATCGTTAGATTTGATTTGACAGGTGAAATACGGCGATGTGAAGAAGTGTGCCGAAGCATTGAAATTGTTGCACAGTGTAAACACAATGTAGAGACTACCGAGAATGACATCCTTGATAAATTGTTAGAAAATAAACAGACATTGGCATTAAATCTGGGTGACATTGAGGAGAGTGTAACAATACCGATTATACTAAGACCTATTCAACAAATCTACTTTCATATTGACAACAGTTTTCCTGTTGTCATATATCTATGTGATTCCTCAGAATATGATTCAATTCTCTTTCTGACGACAGCATCAGAAGAACATCTCGCAGCACTTCCTAAAGATTCTAACATTAACATAGACATGCATTCAGAGAAGTCAGCATACTGGATGAATACTAAGGATGATTCAGAAACACGGATATATGAGAAACTCGGTATGTGCTATGTACCACCCGAACTTCGTCAGTCTTCAGATTCTGTGTCATTAGCACTGGAAAATAAACTACCGCTATTGGTTAAATTGGTAGATATACGAGGAGACTTACATACACACACGCAATGGAGTGATGGCAGAAACACGATGGATGAAATGACAGAAACAGCAATGTGTCAAGGTCTTGAGTACTTAGGAATTACTGACCATTCTGCGTCATCTACTGTAGCAAACGGTTTGGATCAGAAGCGATTATTAGCACAAATAGCACACGTACGCAAACTTAATGAGAGAATTGAAGACATAACACTATTAGCAGGCTCTGAAGTTGATATAAGACCGAACGGTACACTTGACTATCCTGATGATATATTAGCACAACTAGATATCGTCATAGCAAGCATACACAGTCAGTTCACGCTGTCTGAGGCTGCAATGACAGAACGTATGATAGCAGCGATTGAGAATCCTCATGTGAAAATCATCGGTCATCCTACAGGTCGACTTCTCGGTAGTAGACCTATGTATCCGATAGATATTGATGCTGTCATCCGTGCTGCAGCGGAGAACGATACTGTTTTAGAGATTAACGCGTCTCCAAGTCGCTTAGACCTGGGTTCAGAATATGTTCGAAAGGCAAAAGAAGCTGGTGTCCTTATGTCTATAAATACTGATGCACACTCTACATTACAGTTTGAATTCCTCAAGTTTGGGGTAAATGTTGCTCGTAGAAGTGGATTAACGAAGGGTGATGTAATTAATACCTATACTTTAAAGGAACTACGTGAGAAAAACATCTTAAAACCGTAAGATGTTGCTCCCACGCTCTGTTATCTATTAGGACTACCGATGCCTACAAATGTTGAAGGTGGTGTAGTCTATGAAGCATTCTGATAAATGCATAGAGGTATCTTATCAGAGAATTGTCTTTTTACATCAATAGTTCTTCACCTATTGGAAAGAATTGGTCAGCCATAGCTTGAAGGTCCATAGAGGTATTATGTTCAAACGCAACAACTTCAATGCGTTTTTGCTGCTGTTTGATAAGTTCAGCTAATGGGCAGAAGTCGCCATCCCCACTTGCTAAAATAACAACATCTAAAGAACCTAACATAGAAACGACATCAACAGCAATTCCAACATCCCAATCACCCTTAGCGGATCCATCTCCTCTCAAACGTAGGTCTTTACTCCTTATTGTATAACCGTTGTGTTCTAATAAGGAGATGAAATTGGATTGTTTAATTTCTGGAATCTGAACTATATATGCAAATGCAGACATCAGATGTCGTGGTCCTACAATGAGATCAAGAAGTTTGATATAGTCAACTCTTCGTTCGAAGCGGTCTTTTGCTGCATAGAACATATTCTGTACATCAACAAAAACACCTACTCGGGGTTGAGACGAATCGTTCCTATCGTTTAGGTTAATCTCTGAAGGCGAACCATCAAATTGGCTAACAGTCTGACGGATCTGATTGAGAGTTTTACGGGATGTATCATAGCGTTTGTCAATTAGCTCGAAATGTAATTGTAGATCATTTTTTAGTTGGTCTAATGCACTTTTTTCTTTGTAGATTGCTTCTTCAGCTAATTTTAATTCTACTTGGAAAGATTCATTTGCGTCTTTAAGTTGAGACAGTATATTAAGCTGAGCTGTCATTTTGCTATTTTCAGATAATAGTTCTTCTTGTTTGTCTTCTAATACTTCAAGTTGCTCATTAACGTGCCTTAATCGTGTTGTTTCATCCTGCAGACTGATATTTTCGTTTTTTAAAACAGAAATCTGCTCCTCTTTTTCTTGAAAATCTACGATTTTCCTTTTGTAATTCTCATTTTCATCAACCAAGGATTTACAACGTTGTTCCAGCATTTTGTTCTTTTTTTCAAGCCTGGTTTTATGCAATTGTAAATTGTCTATACGACTCTCATGATTTTCGGATTCATCTTTTTCATCCTCATCCGTAGAATTTTCCCTTGTCTTATGAGTCGTTTCAAAGTCATTTTCCTGTACCGTCAACTCACAATCGCTGTCAACAGATTCTTCACTTTCTGTTACTTTGTTAGTTTCCTGTATGTATGTTTGATGATCTGTCTCATAAGCTGCTGTCAATAGTTTATATCCGTGTGTGCGTACCTCTTCGCGATCATCAGACAGAAGTGCCCAAACCACATCACCAAAATCACCAGTTTCAATCAACGCCTTTGGAGATTTAAAGTATGTGTGTATTTCATCCACAACCATGTATCCTATTCTTTTTATTGCTTTTATTGCAGTTTCTGACTTCTCCGAAAGATGTTGAGTGACTTTGTCATCTATGACAGAATGTGTGTAGAATGCAGTTGTCAACATACTCAGTAATTCTTGAGATGATGAAGAATGTAACCTGTCTGGGTCAGTAAATAGATTGCTTCTTGTCAACAACTGAAATACCTCTCTTTCGCTCAAATGTAGTGTTAGAAACCAATTAAGTTGGTCCTTGTGTATATTCATTTTTAACTGATCTTCATTCATGAGTTCCTCCAATTCTGGGATTAAACATAACATTGATAACCGATACTATAATAATAGATAAATACGTAATCTTTGTCAACAAAAATTACCTTCTCAACTATTATCTCTGATATGTCTTTGGACAACGTTTCTACATGATAGGGATGGAAAGTAGCATTAAACCGATTAGTATATTGGTCTGTTTACTAACCATTGGGAAGCAGTGTATAGATTTGTAAATACTTTAAGCGGTCTCATTGAAGTGTGCGAATTGTCACCTTTAGTATATGTATTATAAGTCTTCTGACCATGTCCTGTTAAGACCAAAATTGGTATTGCACCTGCAGCAGCTGCAGCAGCAATGTCTGTTGAAGAATCTCCAATAAAATGGCTTTCTGAAAGGTTTATGTTATTATCAATCGCAGCCTGATGTAACATCCCTGGTTTAGGTTTTCTACATTCACAGGCATCGTCTGGATGGTGAGGACAATAATATATCCTTTCTATATGTCCATCCGCAGATTGGATTGCTTCAATCATTCTTGCATGTATTTCAGTTAGTTGTTTTTCTGTGAAGAATCCTCTACCTATTCCTGATTGATTCGTTACTATATAGATGCTGAAACCGTTTTGGGACAGAATAGATATTGCTTCAAGAGAATTATTTATGAAGACAAGGTCTGACCAATTACAAACATAACCTCTATTGTGCTGATTTTCGTTTATCACGCCATCTCTGTCAAGTAATAGAGTTTTCATCTAAAGTTTTTGTGTTTATGGTAACTAAACGGGAGTTTGATAAATAATTCGATAATTTTTTAATAAAAGGGAACTCTTTCGGTATAATGAAGTCATTATACCGAACCATAAGGAGTTCTCTAATGAGTATTTTAACACTTTTTGGCAGAATTGACGACTTTTATTTAGCTTTTGAGGTAATTCTGACATCACGATCACATCAGGAGGATAAACCGATTGAAAAAAATAAACACACCTACCTTTACTGTCTATTGATGCTGTCCGATCTACTCCATAAATACAATCTGTCGCATCATGAGCATTACTATGCGATGTTTTGATTATATCAAAAAAGCGTTTGACGTTTGACACGAACAATATAGAAAAAGTATAATGGGTAAAGATGCTGTCAATTCACGATGCTTTGCTGTGCATGCGTGGATTGCCTTGGTGGGTGTTTTATACCTGCACCGGTGATGGCATAACACCACCGATGTGTAGTACTTCGTATCAGGACCGATTAGGTTAATAGACCATGACCATGGCGAGCAGATAATGGAAATAATTGGAGAGTTTTGTATGCAAAACGATCCCCATGCCGTGGCGGTCTTAATAGGGCACATGTGTGATGGGGGCACTGTTGGCAGTGCGATGACTGATGCGTTAGTCGAGATCGGTCCCCCTGCTGTTCCCTATATTCTTCTGTATTTAGAAAAATTTGTGAAGTGGCGATTCTTTCACGTTAGACTTTAGTAGTTATGTCACGGGTAGTCCAACGTTCACATGGGGTGGGGGCAGGCCATCCGCAGGATTGAGATTTCGCAAGGGTGTCCTGAGTGGTACAGTTAGATCGGTTGATAACCTTGAGAATCTGCCGGTGGGTTACTTGTCAAGATATTCCATTATTTCGTCTGGTTTCACAGTCGCGCAACCTAATTTTCCAACAACGATGCCCCCTGCAATATTTGACAATTGCGCTGCAGTATTGTAATTAGAATGTACTGCAAGTGTAAGTGCAAAGACAGCAGTCACTGTATCTCCAGCACCAGTCACATCTACAACATGGCTTGAAGTAGATGGCAAGTGTTTAACTTGTAAAACCCCATCAGAATCCCGTTGAAAAAGTGACATGCCTTCGGCATCGCGAGTAATTAACAGAGCAGAGAGTGATAGGTCATCCAATATTTTCTCACCGACCGAAATCAGATGCGATACATCGTTGATCATTTCTTCTGTTGCAACACACGCTTCTTTGTCATTTGGTGTCAGTGCGGTCACTCCCTCATAGTTCCAGAAATTATTGCGTTTTGGATCAACGATAGTTGGAATGTCACACGATGCTGCCTTTTTCACTACCGAATGTATCAATTCGGCACTGACTAAACCTTTATCGTAATCCGATATGATGATAGCATCATATTCATCTAAACGTGCTAGTATTGATCGGGAGAGATGTTCTCTGAGTATAGCGGATATTTCTTTGTTAGATTCTTGATCTATTCTTAGCAGGTGTTGCCCTTGATTGGGTCGTGATTGTTCTGAACTACTATTGAAAGCATTAATTGTACCGGTTGTATCAGTATCTACAATAACACGCGTTTTTTTGCTTGTAGGACGCTGTACATCTATGCAGATTTCAGCAGTACCGATTCCCAACGAATTCAACATTTGTATTAATTGCTCACCGTCTCGGTCTTTACCAATAACACCAATTAATTCTGCTTTCGCGCCTAAGCTTGCTATGTTGTGAGCAACATTTGCAGCCCCTCCGCAACCCGTCTTTTCAGATGTTTTTTCGAATATAGGAACTGGTGCCTCAGGTGATATGCGGTTGACTTCACCCCAGATGTACTCATCCACGATGATATCACCGATAATCATCACCTTCTTATTTTTGAATTGAGGTAGGATCGTTTTTAATTTCACATCAATATATTAACACAACCTAACAGATAAAATCAAGATTCATTATCACTGCACATGGATATTTGTTTAATCGATAACCTAAGTTGCCACCTATAAGATTTTAGACTGACAGTCACCGTAATTTAACGAGGTTAGGAAGAAATCAACGGTATGAATGCAATTATGAAGTTAAAGAAAATATTTGGGTATTTTGGCGCGGTTAGTAAACCTCGCCAGCAGCATAGTAAAATGGTATTTTGTGAGGTTAGTAAACCTCGCCGGCAGCACAGTCAAATGGTATAATACTTTACATCTACCACCATGTGGAGAGATTCATCTCCATCTCGTTTTAACCCATTCTGTATTTTCACTTGAATATATGCTTCTATATTGATAAAATACTATAAGGTCTTCAAAACACAAAATGACAGATTATCTACAATTTATGAAGAAAACAATCTGGAATAACACAAAAATGGTAGTTTTGACATGGTAAGTCCATAAGTAATCTTGAGAAGGTGAATTCTAATGACAATAAGGATGTTAAACTCACTACTGTTTTCTTTCCTAACATTTAGTATAGGTGTATTCTGTTGTCCATCTCTGATATTGGCAGAAGAACCCATTGATGGGGATATTGTAAAAGAGAATCTGCAATCTCCTGAGACTTCAACTTACAAGTTGCAGGTGGGTGACAGTATAGTCGTAACTGTTGAAGGTTATCCTGAATATACGAAAGACCGTGTACCTGTACCTGTGCAGCCAGATGGTTTTATCTCATATCCTCTGATCGGACTCATTAAAGCAACAGGATTCACAGTATCTGAACTTCAAGCACACATGCAAAAGACATTTACGACTAAGTTGCCAAGTGCAAGAGTATTCGTCACAATGATGAAACCCAAAAGACATATTCTTGTATATGGTGCTATTGAACAGAAAGTGAGGGGAAATTTACATGTATTTGAGACAGGTCAAGTCTATTTAACACATGCCTTAGCTGCCGCTGGAATTAACAATGAACTTGCTGATTTGACGAAAATTGCAATTTGGCGTAATGGGAAGGTTTTTCGTACAGTTAATTTTCAAGAACATTTAGATAAAGAATACAATGATATACCATTAAAGGATTATGATATTGTAATTGTTCCATCCATATATGCCTTAAGACAGATACGTGTCATCGGTGCAGTAGCAGCTTCAGGACTATATCCTATAAGGAATGAACAAGTAACTGCTGATCAGGCATTGAAATTTGCTGGGGGTACAAGATCAGACTTTGCGGATTTGAAGAATGCTGAGATCATCACTGATAAAGGTAATACGCCTGTAGATCTAACTGCGGAAAATGTCACTGCAATGTTATCACCAGGGGACACACTGTATATACCACTCGCTGAAGCAAAAATAAGTGTTGTAGGGGCAGTATATAAGCCTGGTCAATATACTATCACTGAACCGATTCTTTTGAGAGATGCTGTCGCTATGGCAGGTGGGTTAAACGAAGAAAAGGCGAATTTTAAGAAATGTATAATAAACCGATCAGATGGAACACAAGAAGAGCTTAACTTCAATCTCAGACAATCTGATATATATCTCAATCCGAATGACCAACTTCGCATAATGGAAAGAATACGGATTGATTGGAGAGTTCTGAGTTTCGCTGCTTCATTGACAAACTTGGTCGTTAGTGTTTGGTTAAGGTATAGATGATATGAATGAACAGACAGATACAAAACTTGAGCAAATAACAGAAATTCGTTTATTGGATTACTTTTGGATTCTTTATCGCAACAAATGGAGTGTAATTGCAATATGTTTGCTCTGTATAATAGGTGCATTTGTTGTAACTGATTTCACGCCACCCGTTTATCAATCTGAAACGACTCTACGAATTCTTGATGGACAAGGGGCACCATCCATACTATCAGGTTTACCGATCCCTGGTATACTTCGTGGACCATCCTCTGGAACTTATGTCACACTGATTCAGTCTCGAGACTTAGTAATTACACCAGCAGTACGCGAGCTTCGATCCCAGGGATTGCTGGAACCGTTACCAGTTTTCCGAGGAAAACTGGTTAGATGGTCTGCTAATCTGTTTAATGTTAAATTAGACCCCACATTGACTGAACAAGGTGAGTTGACAATTACTGAATGGGAAGAAGCATATATTAAAACACTTATTGATGAAAAAATAAATGTTGAAGAGAATCAAGATGCTAATGTACTGACATTATCTGTGAAACAACGGAAACCTGAACATGCACAATTACTGTGTGATAAAATAGCCGAGATACTTATCAAAACAATTGAAGCTGAAACAGATGAGAATGCGCGATGGTGGGAGAAACCATCGCCAATGGCGATATTAGGTGACGTTGCAGAGAAGAGAAAAGAAGCGGAAATAGCACTTTTTGAATTCCAAGAAAAGCATCCAGAACTTACACTGAATACTGAAGGGGGAACGCAGGTTCAACTTATTTTAGCTTTACGATTAAGTGAAAATGAACTTGAAGGTCAATTGTTCGGGGCTGCATTGCGACTTGCCGCTTTTGAAGATGAGATAGAGAAGGTGGACGAACATGTCAAATCTGAAACTATATCAAGAAATCCATCTTATGTAAAACTTCAGGACGATCTAAATAAGAATGAAATCGACCGAAAAGCACTAATTGGAAAATACGGGGATGTGAAGCATCCTGAGATTACTTCGTTAGATGAGAAGATTAGTGAAACAAAGAAGCTTCTTGAAAGTGAGGATAAAGAAATAAAGAGTTCTACTTCTTCATATAATCCTCTTCACCAAATCCTTGCTCAACACATAAACGAAACGCAAGCAACTATAAAGGGACTAAAAGAACAGAAGCAGATAGTGTCTTCACAGATAGATAAACATATCAACGAACTGAGCGGTTGGTCAGATAACCAACTTGAGCTGTATAGACTTAAACGTGATGTAGAGATTTATAACACACAGGTCATTGCATTGGAAGCAAGAATGCGCGAATCTCAGATTCTTGATGAAGCACGCACGGAGAACCTTAAAGTACTAGACCAAGCACGTCTACCCCAAGAACCGATAAAACCGAGGTTGAAAATCAACCTTGTGTTAGGGGCAATGCTCGGCGGACTACTTGGCTTAACCTTTGCTGTCGTGAAAAATTACTTTAAAGACACATATCTAAGATTAGAAGACTCAGTGCGACAACTGGATTCTTTGCCAGAGCCACCAAGTTTTCTCGGTGTTATTCCCTCCATTAAGAAACGCAGTACGGATAGGATTCCACTTGTAGTACATGATTCACCCAACTCAAAATTCGCCGAATCATTCAGAGCAATTGGTGCAAAGTTACCATTCCTCAATCCTGGTGGAAAGATGGAAACAGTCCTTGTTACGAGTTCAACACGTGGAGAAGGAAAAAGTTGTATCTCCTCAAATCTATCTGCAACATATTCACAAGCAGGGAAAATGGTGTTACTCATAGATGCTGATATGCGGAGACCATCTCAACACACCCATTTTCCTTCAGAACAGCTCATGAAAATTTTAGATGAAGATGCCGTCCATTCAGAATCTGAAGATATCCATGAAACACCAGAAATAACACATAGCGATCCACGCAAACCTGGTCTAAGCGAAGCCCTGATTACGATGAATAACGAGAATAACTACGAAGTATTCAGATCAACTGTGAGACAAACGGGCATTCCAAATTTACATCTAATACCAGGGGGGACAGTGCCACCAAATCCAATAGAGTTATTGAATTCTGATATGATGACACATTTGTTAGAAATTGCAAAGTCTGAATACGATATCGTTATCATTGACAGCCCACCTGTCCGTGCGGTTGCAGACCCCGTTATATTAGCTATGGCTATGGATGCTGTTGTTTATGTGTTTGATATAACGAAAACAAAACGTATTGATGTCCTAACAGGCTTGAAACATCTGAAGGATGTATTGCCAGAAAAGGGACTTGGTGTGGTATGTAATATGATCAATCCGAAACATGCCAAGTCTTATGGATACTACGATAGACGTTCAGTTTACTCTGAACTGACAGATCAAGGAAGTTAACCAGTTAGTGAGTTCTTTTCATTGGTAGGACTTACGCAAATTTGGGTTTTTCTGTTTAGAATTTCGCTTTTTCAAGGATTTTATCCGCGATTTTCTGCTATTTTTAAGGAATTACCCCCCTTTATCCCCTCGCAAGCAAGGGGAATGCGTAAGTCCTGATTGGGTTCTTTAGTTCTCTGACGTTCCAAGTGCAGCAGGTGGACGTGCTTTTCCTACAAGTCCTGCAAGAACAATCATCGTCAGTATGTAGGGTAAGCTCTTGATTAATTGATCTGGAATGTTCCATTGTTGAATGAGATCTAAAGAATTAGCAAATCCGAACAAAAGACAAGCGATCACACAATTAATAGGACGCCAGTTTCCAAATATCACCGCTGCTAAAGCGACATATCCCCTGCCTCCGATAATGCCTTTTGTAAATAAATGGACATCAGATACAAGAAAACAGCCTCCCAGACCTGCAAATATACCGCTCAAACAAACACCGAAATATTGCCACCTATTTCTACTTAAACTGAGTGTCTTGAGTGCTTCTGTAGAGTTGCCTGCAGCTTGCAAACGCAAACCCCAGGCAGTTTTATATAGCATTATATGACACATTATCATCAGCAATGGCATAGTACATGTGAGGATGCTATATTGACCTATGAATGGTAATTTTAATTCTGGTAGACCGACAACCCTTTCAGATGTTGGCATTAGATACTCAATTGTACCTAATGCAAGTATGTTAATTGCAACTCCTGTTACAATCTGTTCTGACTTGAAAGTTATCGTTGCTACTGACAACAAGAGAGCTAAACCGAACCCACATGCCATTCCTACACCTAAGCCTAACCAGGCAGACTCAGATGCATGCGCGCTTACAGCGTAACCAAAGGCACCGATGAGCATCATACCTTCAAGTGCGATATTTACAACGCCTGCACGTTCAGAACATGTTCCTCCCAGTGCAGCATAAGCTAAGGACGTGGCTTGTCGTATAGTGCTTGGTATTAGACTAAGAATCATCTTTTCCTTTTAATGATAAAACCTTCTATACACACCATTATGATTATTAGTAATCCCTGACCAACAAGAAACAGACCGCGTGGAATTCCCAACAGCAATTCAATGTCCAATGCAACCTTGTTCAACAAACCAAACAGAAGTGATGCAGCAAAGACTCCAAATGGATGATTTCTACCTAAAAGGGCAACTACTATGCCAGTGAATCCCCATTTAGATGAAAAACTATCCAGGAATCTGTACCTATATCCCATCACATCAGAAACCCCTGATAATCCAGCTATAGCACCGCTGAGTGCCATTGTCCAGACGATGACCCTTCCTGGTTTAATTCCGCCATAAGCTGCGACTTTTGAAGCGTTTCCAACTAAACGAAGTTCATATCCCCAACGACTGTATTTTAAGAATAAGTATGTTAGGATGACACAAAGAATAGCAAGTAAGAAACTGGCATCCAGCAGGTTGCTTTCTCTTATGAAAGGAATAACTTCACCTAACCGTTGGAATTGTGCCGTTTTATGGATCGCCTTAGTCTGTGGAGTCTCCTGTCCCGGTTCAAGATACACAGAAACTACAAGGAAGTTTGTGAGTGCTAACGCGATAAAGTTCATCATAATTGTGTTAATTACTTCATGTGCTCCGAACTTTACTTTTAGTAATCCTGGTATAGCTCCCCAAATTGCACCAGACAGCATAGCAGCTACAATACATAGTGGAATTAGGACAATAGATGGTAGATTAATATGAATACCAAACCAAGCAGCCGTAAATGCAGCTACATAAAGTTGTCCTTCACAACCGATATTAAATAGACCTGCTTTGAAAGCTAAAGCAACTGCGAGTCCCGTAAAAATTAGGGGTGTTGCATAAAACAAAACACCTGCAAATTCATCAAAACTCGAAAACCCACTTTTGAGTATAGTCAGATAAAACGCATAAGGACTTTCTCCGCTTAGTAACAAGGCAATTCCACAAAACAGAAAAAATCCTAAGACTGCTGTGAATGGGAAGACAACATTAAGAATCTGTTGAAAAGTATGAAATTGATTTCTGGTGTGAACAGAAGAAGCTGGTTGGTTATTCAAAACATACTCATAAGTAGGAAAAGCAAAAAACATTTATTGACAAATACATCTATGTGTGATAGTATAGAATTTAGTAATCTCATATCAGATACTATACGGTAAGAAGTAATCAAGCAATCTAATGCTATTAATATAACACATGAGAAGTATAAAAGCAATCTCTTTCAAATTCTGTCAGAACAATTTATGCACCTGTTATTACGGTTTATATCTATCTCATTATAAGTTTAATTTAGGAATAATGGATCGTTAAAATGAAGAATCCAAAGAATAGTAAAACAAGTAAAGACCTACAAGTTGATAAAGCCCTTCCTGTTGTTTTAGGTGGAACTCCTGTTTTTGAAATATCCAAAGAGCAACCATTTCCGATACTTGATCAGTGGAAACAGATCACAGAAGTTGAAGCACAGACCGTATATCAGATGACATTAAGGAATGAGCTTTCTGGCAGATCATCAACAGTTACAGAATTTGAACGGACTTGGCGAGAGAGGCATAACACACAATTCGCGGTGAGTCTTAGCAACGGAACTGCTGCTTTACATAGTGCAATGTTTGGACTTGGTGTTGGACCAGGAGATGAAGTTATCTGCCCTACATATACTTGGATGGGTTCCATCACGCCAGCATTGATGTTAAATGCAAGACCTGTATTCTGTGAAGTTGATCCAAAGACATTGTGTATAGATGTTAACGACGTAAGACGACGAATCACACACAAGACTAAGGCAATTGTAGCAGTTCATTTATGGGGAAATGTGTGTGATATGGATGCGTTGATGGCTCTCAGTAAAGATACTGGTGTTCCTGTAATAGAGGACTGTTCACATGCACACGGGGCAACTTACAATGGGCAACCGTGTGGGAGTATCGCCCAAGTTGGTGCATGGAGTTTGCAGGGTAGTAAAGCTGTGAGTGCTGGCGAAGGGGGTGTGCTTGCAACAGATGACATCTCAATCTTTGAACGAGCGTGCCTGTTAGGACAGGTAAATCGTCCCATTGATAGTATTGGTGAGCCTGATTTAGATCCAAATGCCCTCAGATACGCACACTTACCACCTATGGGATTAGGAGTAAAATACCGTGCACATCCATTAGCGATCGGTATTGCAACTGTTCAACTCAATAAATTGGACGACCTTAATAAGAATCGACGGAGATATCTGCACGAAATCAGAGATGGATTAGAAGATATTCCGGGCATTAGTGCAATTGAAACATACAAAGGTGCTGAACCTGCAGCATATTTTGGTTTTCCTGTCCACTACAGAATGGACGAGATGCACGGACTACCAGCACCAGCATTTGCTGAAGTTTTACGAAGGGAAGGTGTATTGGCAAATAATAATCCTTATCCATTACTTGTCGGTGATGGTGTACCGGTTTTTTCAAATAGAAGCATGCCAACAAACAGTAATCCTTATCCGCTACTACATACACTGCCGCTCTTTTCTCAAGGAATAGACATCTTTACGAATGGAAGGGGTGTTCTCTGTAATTCAGATATGGGGGGAGACTATAAAGGATACGCCGAGGGAGATCTTCCTGTCACTGAAGAGATCTGTTCCCAATTAATTTTCTTACCCTTGTTAACTGAACCTGTTTTTGGTGCTGCCGAACGAATTCTTAAGGCAATCCAGAAAATATCAAAACACTCAGAAACAATTGTTAAGTCATTGAAAGATATCATAAAATAACAAACATAGACCAAATTATGCAATAGAGTGCTTGTCCAGTCA
Organism: uncultured bacterium; assembly: GCA_964623585.1. GTDB lineage: Bacteria > Poribacteria > WGA-4E > WGA-4E > WGA-3G > MSPOR6. Next base: position 12,712 of record CAZURU010000008.1, on the reverse strand, counting down.
TCATAAGCTATGCAAATACATCTTCACATACAGACGAATATTGGGACAGATATTCATAGATTAAGAATTGAAAAAGTGCTATAATTTAGATCATGGGAATTTAGTATTTTAAGGCTATTAGACCTGAATTAAATGTATCTGACAATTGGTTCTTAGGTATATCACCCGAAGGCATCGGTACTGTCGGTATAATGATGAATTTCGTTGTTTCAATCTGTGTCAGTGCAATGACACCACCCCCACCTGATGAAGTACAGAATTTGGTTGAAGAGATTCGCGTTCCATAATAAGGAGGTTTTTTTTGGAAAAACACAAGAAAGCAATATATAAGAAAACAACAGCAAGATCTATTCATATTCTACTGATTATTGGTATTATTTCACTCTTTATTACAGGTTTACCATCTTCAGTCAATGCAGCGACTGTTGATGATTTTATTCCTATTGATAGTTTAGTTTATCTAAAATTACAAGACTTAGATGAAGTCTATACTGAAATAACGACTTCTGAGGTCTGGAAAAGGACAACAGATGAGTTGATCGGTGGAAATATGAAAAGTCGTATATTAGCATTAGAAGCGATAATCGGAACAGATGTATACGGTGTGATTGATACGATTGGTTACCAAACAGGTTTAGCAGTTTGGATGAACGATACGAAAACATTTGACGGAGGAATGGTCATTCATTCAGGTGGAAATTTAAAAGAACTGCAGAGACTGTCAAAGGTTGTTAGCGGTGCTTTAGGACTGACTGGGGGTACATTAACACTGGATGCGGGTGAATATAGGAAAGTAAAATACAACATGTTAGAACTTGAGGGTGCCAATCTCATCTACGGTTTTATCGGTGATTTTATGGTTGTTGGTAAGGAGAAGGATAGTTTTGAGAAGTTAATTGATACATATAAGAAGAAAATACGTTCCATAAGAAAGAATGCCTCTTATGTTAATACCTCAAAAAAACTGGGTCCCGGTGAGTTGAGTATTTTAGTCAATGCAACTGGTATTTTACCTTATTTAACTGACATTGATGACACTTCAAGGGTGCAACTGGAAACTTTTACGAATATTCACGGAAAACTTAACTTACTCGATGCATCGCCACTTATCAAGCTGCATGTTGAATTCAATGACAGTCATTTGGAGAGTAGAATTACACCATTCTTGACAAAACATAATACAGTGAAGAAAAAAGAGAGAGATGAACTGAAGATTCTGAATAGTCTGTCTGGGTATGAAGACCTGTTTGTTGCGTTTGAATCGGGTGTTTTAGATGCTGTCTGGGAACTCATTCAAGTGGAGATTCAGAATGCTGAGACAGATGATGTTTTTGCCTTTATTACTTTTCTTGAAGGTATCTTAAACCTGAATTTTAAAGAGGATGTAATTGGTGCGTTGACAGGTGAGATTGCTTTGTCAGTTGATGATTTATCACTGTTTGAACCGAGTGCATTGGAGAGTCTCAACATTGATATTGAGAATTCCATACAAGTTGATGCAAGCAACGTATTTACAAGTGGTGGGTTATTATTCATCCCAAATAGTCCTGTCAAGTGGGATCAGATAGGTAATAGTTTCTCTAACTTACAGAATTCTTCTATTTCGAGCATGGACTATAAAGGTAAGAAGGTCTCTATATATGGTTCAAATATCTACTATGCAGAATCTGATGACGTGTCGTTATTGAGTTTTTCAGAGGATCAAATGTATTCTTTTGTTGACAGATTAACGTTGAAGGAGAAGATAAAAACGATAAAGAATTTACCTAAATCACCACTTGTGTTTGTTAATTTAAATCTGATAAAGTTACTTCAGGTTGTTCAAGATGACATACCGGTTATAAACGATGAGGACAATCAACAGGACTTGTTCCCACTTTTTGCCTGGATAACAGTTGATGGGAACGTTGCTATGTTAGAAGTGGTACTTTCAGATAAAGAATCACCGATTGAAGTATTTGGAAAGATGGGGACACTGTTGACCCCTAATATGCGGTTTTAGGAGGCAGTCTGTATGCTATATGACCGTATTAAACACTTTTTTAAAACTGCAAAATGGACTAAGAAATATGTCTGCATTATGTGCTTCATAAATGGACCATTAATGATCTTTGGTGCAAATTCATTTTTCCAGGATGTTTCAGAGCCGAAGTCTGCTGAATTAGTTGTTATTACTGGATTAATTCTCATGACTATGGGTCTATTGGAAATATTTGTTCAAAATTCATTATTGTCAGGAATCATTAAGATAGTGTTAGGCACAGTAGCATTGATAACTTTCATGAACGCATAATGATTCTGTATAATGAGAAAAGTGAGAATAAATTAGTTAATTATTACTTATGAAAGGAGTCTGCGTTTTCTTTCTATATGTTGTAGTTGTGGATCAACTATGCTGTATATGTTGTTTCCCCAATTGTCATATAAACTGTAAAGATGCAGGATGATACTATGATTGATGTCTGTTTTTTTGCTGATGAAGTTTCCAGAGATGATTTTGAAGAAGCTATAAAACTCGGTGTTGATGCTGGCGCAACGACTGTAGAGATACGCGGCGGCGTTTGGGGTAAGCATGTTACTGAAATAGATGATAACGATGTTAAACGTGCACAAGACGTGTTAGCAAACTACAATGTTGGTGTTGCATGCATTGGTTCACCCTTTGGGAAATGTCCAATAGACAACCAACAGGAATATGAACGTCATCTTAGGCATTTTGACCGTATGGTTGAGTTGGCACATGCATTTGAAACACAGATTATTCGTGGGTTCGCTTTTTGGAATCCGAATCGCAGATTGAAAGAATCTTCTCGCCCCGATATTAATGATTACATAGAACTGATTGCTGAGAAGCTTGCCCCTATTGTACCGATTGCTGAGAGTGCAAACGTTATTCTTGCTTTTGAGAATGAAGACGCGACATTAGCAGGCACGTGTGAAGAAACACGTACGGTTATCAATGCACTTGGTAATAGTCCTGCACTTGCTTCTTGTTGGGATGTTAATAACGGCATTAATTGTGGAGAATTACCTTTTCCCGATGGATATTCACACATTAAGGGACTTGTTCGGCACTTGCATGTGAAACCGAATCGTGAGAAGAATCTCGATCCAATCCGAGATACCGATATGCGGTATAAGCAACTGTTAGAAATCCTACTTGCCGATGAGTTCACAGGCGCAGCAAGCATTGAGCATTGGGGTAACCCGCAACAGATGTTAGATGGCATTCGTCAACTACGCGCTGTTGTTGATGAAATGTAAATTTTCAAGATAATAAGGAGATTAGAATATATGCAGTTGAAACCTGATAACCCGCATCTGAATTGGCAAGGTGTGGTTTCTATAGAGAAGGTTAACGATTCAATTATGCCCTGGCGCACCCCTCATGAGAGTCATGTGCTGTTTCCGGATCCGCTTTTAGAACGATCAGCAATGCCTGCGGGGGTTCGTATCAGTTTTAAGAGTGACACAACACACATATCGGGTAGTATTGTTGAGCAACGTGATGCGGGAATGCTTGATATAGTTTGTGATAGAGAGTTTATTTCATCGATTGATCTTAAAGGTAAAAACAGTTTCGTTTTTGAAGGCTTATCTAATAAGGAAAAACTGATTGAACTATGGTTACCACAGTACGGTAGGTTTCAACTTCGTAGTTTGGAATTAGGTGATGGTGCTTCGTTAGAACCGTATATTGACAAGCGTCCAAGGTGGATAACGTACGGTAGTTCTATTACGCAATGTCGGTCAGCTGCATCTCCAACACAGACGTGGCCGGGTATCGTTGCGCGAGCTAAAGGTTTCAATTTAACTTGTCTGGGGTATGGTGGCCAGTGTCATCTTGATTCTATGGTAGCGCGGATGATTCGTGACCTTCCTGCTCACTATATTTCAATGTGTCTCGGTATAAACATACAAGGTGCGTCAAGTTTAGGTCCTCGTGCTTTTCGTCCTGCGATTATCGGTGCTGTGCAGATAATCCGAGAGCAACATCCTGACATACCGATAGTTCTGATGTCGCCTATCTATTGTCCTAATAGGGAAGAGAATCCGAATGCAGTCGGTTTCAACCTACAGAAGATGAGAGATGAGGTGCAAGCTTCAGCAGATGCACTTCAGGCGTATGGTGACGAAAATATACATTATGTGAGTGGTTTAGATGTTTTTGGCGCGGATTTGGTAGATCTTCTTCCAGACAACCTACACCCTGACGCGGAAGGGTACAGAGTAATGGGTAAGAATTTTGTGACTGAGGTGGCAAACAGATACTTCGTTGAAAATGAAGAATTACCACAGTAGTATTCATGTGATTTAATCAAATACTAAACGATTTATTCATAAGGAGGATAAAAGATGATAGATTGGATCTATTTTCGAAATAGCTGAAATTCATGTAAAAAAGTGCAAGAGGTACTTGACACACATAACTTAGAAGTTGATAGTCGGTCAGATGCTCGTAAGGAACGTATTGAAGCGGATGCTGCTTGGGAGTTGATGAGTTCTGCAGAAAGCATCGTAGTCGCGAAGGGGAAGAAAGTTGAAACGCATGTCCCATCAGAAGATGTCCGTGAGGCGATCCTGAAGGTCGTATTGGGTAGAAGCGGAAGTTTGCGTGCACCTACTGTTCAGGTCGGTAAAGTCTTTTATGTCGGTTACAATGATGCACTCTATGCCGATGTTCCGTTTGTAAACGGATAGTGTAAAGTGAGATTGCTATATTTCTTGTCAAGTCATCAGAGGTGCTTATGACCTTTACTAAAAACGGTTCTGAACCAGAAAACGCAGATCTGCATGCCGAAATTACTGCACTTGATGCTGACCTCATGGAAGAGTTCGAACCCCAACTCTCATTATCTCCTTTTCTGTCTCGGAAGATTGTTAGTTTTCAGGGAAACAAAAATAGACCTGCCTACAGTTGGTATAAATATAAGGAAGCATTTTCTGCAGGACTTGTTGAGTACTTTCAGAGTAAGTATGTAGGTTGTTCTCAAGGGAAGTTGCTTGATCCTTTCGCTGGGATAGGCACAAGTTTGTTCGCGGCAAGTGAAAACGGTATCCACGCTGATGGAATAGAGTTACTTCCTATTGGACAAGAATTAATCCATACGCGAATTTTGTTACAAAAGGTTTTGTCCTCCGATGCTACTTCAACACTTGAACGATGGGTATCCTCACAACCGTGGGAAGGATGCCAAGACAGAGTTCCATTCAGCACAATTCGTATAACAGAGGGGGCATATCCTTCCAATACTGTTGATGCAATAGAACGTTATAGAGGGGCACTGTTACAGGAAAATGAGAATATTCAAGCAATTCTACGCCTGACATTGTTATGTGTTTTGGAATCAATTAGTTATACTCGCAAAGATGGACAATATTTACGTTGGGATGCGCGATCTGGTAGAATGCGACCAGGTACCAAACCCTTCAATAAAGGTGAGATTCTAACATTTGCATCAGCGATAACAACAAAACTGAATGAGATTATATCTTTCATTAATTCACATCAAACACCGGTATCTCTTTTCTCTAAACCGCATGAAAAAGGTGATATTCGGTTGTTCTCAGGTTCTTGTTTAGAGATTTTACCTACATTAGAATCAATGTCGTATAAATCCATCATCACATCACCTCCTTATTGTAACCGTTACGATTATACACGTACATACGCTTTGGAATTGGCAATGTTGGGTTTAACCCATGAAGAAGTTTGTAGTTTAAGGCAAAAAATGCTAAGTTGTACTGTAGAAAATAGAGAGAAAAATCTATTGGAAATCTGTCCAGAATGGGAGACATATATAGAGACCACTAAGAATCAGAAATTGTTAAATTCAATCAATACGTATCTTGAATATGAAAAGTCATCCGGAAGATTAAACAACAATAGTATACCGAGAATGGTTCAAGGATATTTTTCAGAAATGGCGTGTGTCATTGGAGAGTGTTACCGTCTGCTAAAACCAGACTCCCGTCTTTTCATGGTGAACGACAATGTTCGTTATGCCGGCATTGGGATATCTGTAGACTTAATTCTGTCAGATATCGCAAGGACATTAGGATTTGAAGTTGAGAACATTTTTATTGTTCCGGGTAGAAAAGGTAATAGTAGTCAGCAAATGGGCAAATATGGTTGCATACCCCTTAGAAAATGTGTCTATGTCTGGCGAAAAGGATAATGTCAATAATTCAACATTTACCTAAGAAAAGTGATTTAATCACTCAGCCCGAAGAAATTCGATCTGGTTTTATTGCACTTGCATTAGAAAAGAATCGCCAAGCAACACCTTTTGTTGATCAAGCGCGGTCATTGAGAGTTTATGCGTCACAAGCAAAAACTCCTTTGGATTTACTCAAAATTGATGAAATTCAGTCCGCATTACTAACAGCAGCAGGATTTTCAGATAAGGCACTTAGGTACACAGATAAAGTCAGTAAAACAGAGGCAATAGAACAATTGATAGAGAATTTCTTAAATCCTGCAGGTATAGAGTTTGTTGAGGAATTAGTCTACAGATTTCTTTTGACACGTGGTGATTCATTGGGGGGTTCAATGCGGAACATTGCTGGGAAGTTAGCAGAAAGGAAACTAACCCGCGCAATCATATCGGGACTATCGCTGACGAAAACAACTTATCAGTGGCTTAACAAGAATAGCAAAACATGGATTTTGGGAAAAGATAATGAGATAGATATAGAATTAAATCTTAAAGGAATTAGTTGGAATAGAAAAGGTATAACGCGAACACTGATCTATAACCGAACTATACCATTAGTGAACAAGAACATAGACATTTGCCTTCTGAATTGTACTCCAGATGAGATTAAACCTGAGACTTTTAAAGTCCCAGAGGTTTTCATTGCATTTGGTGAACTGAAAGGTGGAATTGATCCAGCAGGTGCAGATGAACATTGGAAAACTGCCCAGACTGCATTAACTCGTATCAGATCAGCATTTAATGCAAACAACTTATTTCCAATCCTGTTTTTTGTTGGAGCTGTAATTGTTGACAGTATGGCTTTGGAAATTTGGGAGCATCTTAAAGAAGGAACACTTCATAACGCAGCTAACTTGACAAAGTCCGATCAAGTTGCTTCGTTATCTAATTGGCTCATTAGTTTGTAGTTTCAGTGTACATGTCTCAGTTACAATGTCATCCGTGACATCAGACTGCTTTCGAAAATGCTGTTGCTCACAAGTTTAAAATTAAATAACAATGAAACACACAAAAGAAGAAATTGCCCTCAACTCGCTTGAAGCAAAAACGCTCCTGCGGATATTTGAATACCCGATTGTTATGGTTACTTTCAAAGGCGATAAAGAACCCACCGGTATCAGATTCACTACATACAAAATACACACACCAGAAGAAACAATAGATAAAGACAAAATCATATACGCCTATATGAAAAAACATAAAACGGCACTCAACGAACAGATAAAAGTTGAGAACACTATCAAAAAAATACGGCTACAAACAAGAGTCAAGATTAATGAAAGACCGACCCTCCCCATTGAAGACGCACTAAAAGAAACACATAACACACCTGTCACCGTCACGATGATGAATGGACAACTGCTACAAGGAAAACTCACAAACTATGATCAGTATAATCTGACACTGGACATCAATAGCATACCCGTGCTACTCTACAGACATGCAATTTACCGATTCCAAGACATTCAGCAGATTCCTATTTACACATATCGAGACAGGAAAGACATAGATGGATTCATTCAGAAAGTACTCAAAGACTTCATCAAAACAGAACAGAAGCGACTCACAATCTGCTATAAAGGCATAGGACAGAAAGATGCAGAACCGATTACAGAAAGATTACAAGCACATATACCCGCCGTGGAAATAGAAAGAAGGTACACCTAGGGATAATACTTCTATGTGTTATTGTCGGATGGATTCAGTTCAATTTGTGCAAGTCGTTGGTCTAAGGTCTGTTGCTGTTTTCCGATTCGGAGTAAATATAGCATAAACACCAACCAGATGACGAGATAGGCTGCAACAAGATAAGTCAAGCGGGTACGTTGATTGTTTTCTAATTGCTCAACTATCTTCCTTACAGCATCTTGAAATGCTATCTGATCCTCTTCCTTCACCTCAGAAACAGACTGCCCGTCCTTGATTGCTTGTTTGATTTGATCCTCAGATATCTCTGGAACTTGCATTGTAAGGAATAATAGCACGAGAACTATTACACAACTGACAATGATAAGAATTCGCATCAGGAAAACTCCTGTAAGTGTTTACGACGGATTGCTTCGTAACGTGATTCCGTCTTTTTTGTCTGATACTGTAGGACTAATAATATGACAAACAGTATGATAAATGTCAGTAACACAAACATCCATGTGTTCCGAATTGTTGGCAGTACTTCCAACTTGGTTCCTCGCTCTGGATGCAATTTGGTTTCCCAAAACATTGTTGCATAATGAACAATTGGCACATTAATGAAGGCGATAATTCCAAGAACTGCTGAATAGGTTTTCCGATTATCTGCGAGTAATGCGTTTCGGAGGATGAAATACCCAATATACATCAACCAGAGGACAAGTGTACTTGTGAGACGTGCTTCCCAGGTCCACCATGTGTTCCATGCGTACTTTGCCCAAATAGGACCTGATAGAAGGACGATAGTACAGAAAACAAGACCAATTTCTGCAGCTGATGCAGCCAATAGGTCATCATCTGATTTGCGTTTTATCAGGTATTTAATACTAAATATGAAATTGACGCAGAATGCAAGATAAACAGTCATTGCAGCGGAAACGTGCAGATAGAATATCTTCTGCACTTCTAACATTGATTTTTCTACAGTTGCATAAGAGAATATCAGGTAGGTAGACAGAAACATTAGAATAGCAATTAAAGGTGAGAGAATCTTTATCAGTTTTCCCATATCGGACTTCCTGTTAGGATTTCTGGTCCATCTGGTAGTATAGCGACTGTATGTTCAAAGAGAGAGGATAGACTGCCATCTGATGTTTCTATACCCCATCCATCATCCATCTCTTCTACACTTGAATCACCTTCATTGACCATTGCTTCAATAGCTAATACCATTCCGGGTCTTAATCGGATACCTCTTCCTTGTTTACCTGTTGCAGGTACTTGTGGTTCTTCATGTAAGTTTCTGCCGATACCGTGTCCAGCGAAATTCTGCAGCACTGAATATCCAGCTTCTTCAGCTACGTTCTGTAGTTGATAAGAGATATCCCCCATTCGATTCCCTGGTTTTGCTTCTGCTATTGCCGCGTACAATGAATCTTTTGAGACATCAAGAAAACGTTGTGCCGCCATAGATATTTTGCCGACTGGGAATGTATAAGCGTTATCTCCGTGAAAACCGTTGAGATTAACAGCAGTGTCAACGCCTATGATGTCTCCCTCCCGCAGCTCCTCGAATCTATTGGGGATACCGTGTATAACCATGTTATTTACGGACACACAGATTGTAGCGGGAAATGGTGGGTGGTCTGGAATAACATAGTTTAGGAAGGAAGAAGTGGCGTTTAGATTTGCGATTGCTTTGCGTGATACCAATTCTAATTCATAAGTGGTAATTCCCGGTTCAATTGCATTTGCGATTTCATTTAACACTTTCGCTGCAGCTTGTCCGCTAATTCTCATTTTTTCGATTTCTGATCTGCTTTTTATTTTAATTTTCTGCAAATTTGAAAATAGTGAGTGCATTCTATATATAGTAGTCACTTCGGAGTTTGCTGTTCCTAACTGACGATTTCTCCTATTAATGTGTGTGCTGTAGCAGAATACACTTTGACATTTACTATGTCGCCTATATTTGCATTCTTTTTTGGAAACACAGTAGTCTTGAATGTATCTGATTTTCCGTGATACTGTTCTAAATTCCGCCTACTATCACCTTCAACTAATACCGGTACGACAGATTTAATGGTATTTTGATTTATGTCTGACGAGATCTGCTCTTGTAGCGTGATGATTTCATTCAGCCGTCTTGCTTTATCTTTCTCTGGTATGTCGTCTTTTAGCATCTTATTTGCCAATGTGCCTTCTCTATCAGAGTATTTGAACATAAACGCAGAATCAAATTTGATCTCGGACATAAGTTGATATGTTTGCTCAAAGTCTTCTTCGGTTTCGCCGCAGAATCCGACTATAACATCAGTTGACAGGGCAATTTGCGGAATTCGGTCGCGAATTTTCAGAATGAGTTCAGTATATTCTTCCGCTGTATATGTTCGGCGCATTCTTTCCAAAACGCGTGTTGAGCCAGATTGTAGTGGGAGATGGAGTTGTTTACATACTTTTGGGGAGTTTTGCATTGCATCAATCATACTGTCCGTTGCATCGGCTGGGTGAGGAGAGGTAAAACGCACGCGTTCTATCCCGTCAACTTTCGATATACACCACAATAAGTCCCCAAAATCGTGTTTACCATCGTTGTATGAATTGACTGTTTGTCCGAGCAGTACTATCTCTTTGAATCCTTCGTCTACAAGTCTTTTCACATCATCTGTGAGAAGATTCAGAGGTATGCTGCGTTCTCTGCCTCTAACAAATGGCACGATACAAAACGTACACATTTTATCACATCCGCGTTGTATTGTTAGCCACGCGCGAATGCCTTCTTTACGAATAGGTGCAATGTCTGCATAATCTTCGGTTTTATCCATTTGAAGACCGAGGAAAGGATCTCCACCGGTAACAGCGTTCAGTGCCATTGGTAGATCACGATATCCATCAGGACCCATCATGATATCAACATACGGAGCAGCATCAATCAATTTTTCTCGGAGATGTTGTGCCATACAGCCACACACACCGATGATAAGATTCGGATCACGACGTTTTCTATGATTCAGATGTTCAAGGCGATTGATAACTTTCGTTTCAGCGTTTTCTCGGATGGCACAAGTATTTAACAGTATTACATCAGCATATTCAATCTCATATACAGTTCTATGACCTGCTTGGGTTAGGATACCTGACATTAACTCACTGTCGCTAACGTTCATCTGACATCCATAGGTCTCAATATAGACTCTGCGGGGGGATTGATGTTTGCTATTGTGTGCAATATTCAGGTTATCAGAATTCTGATTGAAGGGTTTCTCTTCAGACAATACTGCGGGTTTTTTCTTATAAATAGGTAATGAAGATGTATTTCTCATGTGTCTTATAGAATTGTGTTATTGCCTATCTGTTCTTTAATATGAATAGTATTCACCTACATCAAACGTAAACAGATCCCCCAGATAGATCAGGACACGATATCTTAATACTCGGTTCTGATGTGGATTTATGGTAAGAGATAGGGTCTTTGCCAGTAAGAATCCTTGATAAACGTCCTCAGCAATAAATTGTGTTGTTCCATTTGCTGGGTGTGGACAGATCACCAGACCTACAGCAGTATTGTCAACGATACCACATAAGGTTCCCCATTTAGATTCAGTTCTGTTTACTTCTGCTTCTCCGATTTTTCCATCGGCGTTTGCAATTTTTCTATGTTCCATTTCTACGGCAAAGTAACTTAACCCTATGTCCCCAACTAATTCTATCGGTTTTGAGAGTGATTGTAATTCTACTTTCATGTCAAGAATCCGTACATTATCTCTGATCGGTTGGATATCTACCTGATATGCGTTTTTCAGACCGGCATCAGATAATTGGTAAGTTGTTTCACTTACGATCCTAAATACATCACTTGAATTAGATTTTCTGATGATCTTTTTATCAAGTTTTGTTACTTTCTGCTTAATCGGTGATGCGTTTCCGTTATCGTTTTTGACTTCACCGACTGAGAAACATAAGCCGGGTAGATGTCTCTGTCTGATTTCTTGCAAACCTTCTGTTATTATCAGTCCATTTGATGTATAAATGGGATGCATGTACGGGTGTGATACCGTTTTACTATAGTGATAAGTCAGCACTGGATTACCATTCTCTGAGAGGGTAATCTTTTCATTTGTTGCTTCGTCTATTACAAAAGTCATTTGTAAATTATACCATGTATGGCATGTTAATGCAAAAGTAAAATAGGACCATACGAAACACTCCGACAATATATTTGATATTCTCTGCTTGTTATGATAGAATAATTGATAAATGAAAAATATATCAACAACAGAGGATCACAATGGGAAGACCCCGAAAACTTTCGCCACAACAAGTTGAACAAGCAGCTACAGACCGCAGAAACGGTATGTCATGGTCTAAACTTAGCTCAAAATATAAATGTGCAATCAATACCATCAGAACCGCATTAGCTGAACACTCCGATGAATTCCTGCCAAAAGAACTCCTACCAAAAGAAAATGATAAGATATTAGAAACACAATTGACAAACGCTATAGATGACATCAACAAAATCAAAAAAGCACTTAAAAAACAATTCAATCTACACATTTGATTTATCAGTTTTAAGTGATTGACTTATTTTGTGTTCAATTGTAGAGTACAAACAAGGTGTTAGAAATGCACGAGACGCGTGTGTTACACTGGGGCACGCGACCCCCTTGGAGCGCGCCGATAACGCTAACAATCACAAAAGCACAATCAGCGCGTAGCCATGCCATAGAACAAGTATGACAGGACTGGTTTTCATTTTACCATAGACACGAGTTTATGGGCATTAGAATATGGAAACCAGTGAGCCCATAGGTTAGATGCATAAACAACGACTCTTTTTCAGCAACCGATACCAGATAACCCGT